>NZ_JBVVQE010000088.1:0-25747 GCF_055811435.1 Mesorhizobium sp. WSM4837 | reverse complement strand
GCCCTCCCTTCGTCACACCCCCGCCGCCGAGTCTCATCCTGATTGACGCTGAGTCTCACCTTGATTGTCGCCGCGCACTTTGCCCAAGCAGCTGGAACCTTGGCCAAGACCGACGGGATCGATGCAGTGATGCTGGCCCGCATGGCTAATACATTGCAGCCGCCCGTGCGCCCGGCTATAAACCCCGAACGGGCGAGGCTGGTCGGACTTATCAGCGCCCGCGATGGTCTGATGCGCGACAGAACCGCGCTTAAAAACCAAAAGAAAAAGCTGACGATTCCGCTTCTAAACCGTCAGCACAAACCACGCCTCAATCAGATCAATCAGCATATAATCGCTCTCGGTCTCGGTGCCGAGCTCGCAGCAAGCATTGCGGCCGATCCGAAACTTGCCCGCCGGCATGAAATTATCTCCAGCATAGCTGGCCTCGGCCCACGCACTGCCACCCAGTTGGGCGCCATAATGCCAGAGCTTGGATCGCTTGATAACAAACAGGCCGGATTCCCCGTCGCCCGCCAATCAGGGCAATGGAAAGGCAGAAGCTTCATCCAGGGTGGAAGGTCTAACGTTAGACGCGCACTCCACATGCCCGCCCTCGTCGCTGCCCGTTTTAAACCCTGACCTAAGAGAAAGTATCAGCACCTCATTGCATCGGGCAAACAGCCAAAATCGCTTAGTCGCGGTTATGCGCAAGCTCCTGGTCACCGCCAATGCGCTCGTCAAAGCCGATCGCATCTGCGTCCAAAAACGTGTTTGATCAGACGGAAACTAATCGCGGCAGTGACGTCAAGTATGACGGTTGTCTTCGCAGTCGACATCAGTCGCCGCATGATGGAAGGTTCGCGGGAGTTGCGCCTTGCAAGCGCGTTGAAGTCTGCCGTCTGAGATGACGGCCGCGGCAAAGCCTCGCGAGCAGCCGCGAACCGAGTCTTGCGTGGCGTCCGGTGACGGCCGTTGCGAAGCGTAGACAGGGAGGTTGCAGGCCGGAATGAAGTGAACGGGAAAATAGCCCCGAAATCGAACGTGATCGGAGTAGCCGACCCTGTCTCTCAAAGGGGAAGGCGGAATCGCAACCCGCGTCATCGCGAGCGGGCTGAGGTGCTCCCGGGGTTCGTACCGCCAGCATGCAGCCGAAGGCATTGACGTGAACAAGGGAGATCCATCCGGTTCAAGCGCAAGCTTGTAGGACCTGCCAAGCCGATGAGGTGAGAAGGGTCTGATGACCGGGTGGAAGTCAGACTGACTGATAGTACTCGGAGGTCGGGAGAGCCGACTACATGGGGAAGCGGTCAGCGGTAGTTGAATTGTTCTTGGGCGACATGGGCTCCATTCAACGGGAGTCACAGCCTTCTATTCAAAGAGAAGATCAGCTGACCATGGAAAAGAAACTTGAACAAATAGCAGTGAAAGCTCGAAGTGAGCCAAATCTTCGCTTCACCTCGCTGGCCCATCACATCACGCGCGACCGAGTGCAAAAGAATCTACTACAGATTCCGAAGCGCTCCGCCGCCGGGGTGGACGGACAGACGGTGGAGGCGGCGAGGGAGAGCTTCGACGGATGGATCGAGCCGATGCTCCAATCCATCCACCGACAGGGCTATAGGGCGCCGAACATTCGGCGTTGTCTATATCCCCAAGCCCGGTAAGACGGAAAAGCGCCCCCTTGGCGTTCCAACTGTCGCCGACCGGGCACTCCAACGCACCACGGCTGAGGTGCTGTCGGCCATCTATGAGCAGGACTTCTTGCCCTGTTCGTTCGGCGGGCGGCCTGGGTTGAGTGCCCATCATGCCCTGGTGACCCTCAATGAGGTCATCGCCGGTGGCAAGATCAGTTGGGTGTTGGAGGCGGATTTGAAGAACTTCTTCGGGAGTCTCGACCATGAATGGGTCCTCCGGTTTGTTGAACATCGAGTCGGTGATCCGCGCCTGATCAGCTTGATCCGGCGCTGGTTGAAGGCGGGCGTCATGGAAGATGGAGCGGTCCATTTAAGCGACGAAGGAACTCCACAAGGGGGATCGATCAGCGTGTTGCTGAGCAACCTCTACCTGCACTACGTGCTCGACCTCTGGTTCGAACGCGCGGTGAAGGTCCGGTTGCGGGGCGAAGCCCGGCTGGTGCGCTATATCGACGACTTTGTGATCTGCTTCCAATGTCGTGAGGATGCGCTCCGCGTCACAGACGCCCTTCGTCACCGGTTGGGCAAGTTCGGCCTTGCTCTCGAGCCGACCAAGACCAAGTTGGTCGAGTTTGGTCGGTTCGCGCAGCGACACGCGGGCAAGCGCGGCAGGAACCGCCCGGAAACGATCTACTTCCTGGGCCTGACGCTGTACTGCACGCCAACCAGATCAAAGAACGGAACCCGCTACTGCGACCCAAACTGCGGCTCCCACATAGGGAACTGCAAGCACTCGCGGTACTGTGAACCAACTGCCGAAGAGCGTGGTGCGGGAAAGCCGCACGCCACGTTCTGTGGGAACCGGGGGCGGGCGACCGCCTCCGGTGACCCGGTGAGCCTTCAATGTGGACGACGCACTTTTGCTGAGTCAGCGGTGCAACCCCATCAGCGGAATGGCTCGGCCCCACGTCCCGGCAGGGACATCCCAGGCGCTCAGATGTTGAACGCTTTTTTTGGAAATGGGATTGAATATTACGAGAAGTTATTCAACGACGTGATCATGTTGCATTACCGAAAATGTCCATTTTACTGGTCGTTGCACAGAATACTATGTATATTTTGTGAAACGACGACTACAAAAATGTCTCAAGCGCATGAAGTCGTTTCAGGATTATTGAATTAGGTTTACACATCTTCACACATCGCGAGCCGCCGACGTTGTAGAAATGCCACCTATTCGTTAACAACCGCGCGATCTGAGGCAGCTGGAGAGTGTGAATGCGTAAAAGCATGAACGACTTACCGCTGCGATGATCAGGCAAGGGCGTGTGGTGGAGCTTGCCACCTGCTATGACACACATGCACTCGAATAGGCAGACGGACACAATCGACGTTTGGGTTTTCCGGCATTCACAGCTGACGATCCCAATGTTGCACATGCGTGAAGTGCTGAGCCCAGATGAGCGGGAACGGGCGCAAAAAATTCGTCACTTAGACCTGCGTTTTTCATATGTTCAGACCAAGTTTGCTTTTCGAATCATCCTAGCTGCGCACTTGCGCATTCCGCCGAGGGACCTCCCGATGACCGTTTCGCGGTTCGGCAAGCCCCGATTGCCGGCGCACGATATTGAAGTGAGCCAGTCTCATAGCCACGATTGGTCCGCCGTCGCCGTATCAGCATTGAGCTTGGTTGGGATAGATATTGAGCATTGGCGCCCCTTGGCAAATTGCTGCCAATTGGCCTGCCACATTATGACCGACCAAGAGGCAGGAATTTTTGAAGAAATTCCGCAAGAGCTGCGTGAGCAAAAGTTTCTGGAGCTTTGGACCAGGAAAGAGGCTGTGCTGAAATGCGCAGGTATCGGTCTTCACAAAGACCCGCGAGGGCTCCATACCGGCTGGCATGAGCCGACCGTGCAATTCGGCGGCCTGCAATATTACCTCAATGCGCTCCCCGTATGCGGGCAGTTGGTAGGGCATCTAGCATCACATAATCCCCAACAGATCATCATGCGCAGCTTGCCATCACAGTTGGACGCTTGTTATGCGCATCCTGCGGCCCCATACTAAGTAATTATTTCTGCAAGGCCGCGCGGCAGTGTGTCTATACTGACTTGCACTTGCGTCCTTGCGCTGCTGCAGGACGAAACGGCGGAACTCAAGACCGAGGTCGTGCGCAGACGGCTCTCACCAGCGGGCCGAGGCGCGGATCGCCAATCTTCTCGTGATCATCAAGTAGTTGGAGCGCGCCGCTTCGGCCGCAGTTTCGAGAAGCTCGATGCCGACCAGCAGGCTTTTGTCGTCGGCGAGATCAGACCGGTCCTGGCGCGATCGACGCCGAACTCGAAGCGACATGACTGATAGGCGAGTGGCGACGCGCGAGCTGACCGTGCAAGGCGTGCCCGTTGCATCTGGAGCGCGTCGAGATCATTATCTGTGGGATCGCGGTCATTTCAACCTCAGCGGACCCCGCCATGATCGTAGGCGCTCAGCCGTGGCCGTTCAGCTTGGTGGTGTGGCGAAAGCTGATCGAGATCGCGGTGGGCCCAGCCGGTGTCGATGCTTGAGAGTCTGGGCGAGCCGGCGAACGGACCAACGCCATCCATTCCATGGTCTGCAGGAGCGTGGCGCTCTTGGCCCTGTCTTCCACCACCGCCACATGGTCGATCGCTACAGCCGGGGACATGGCCGGGCGGCGCATCTGGTCATGGCGCGCTATTCACCGCAAAGGGCAGAGTGTAATCTTCCGCGGGGTCAATAACTTGGTCGGCTCGGGCTTCGGATTTTAATGATACGGCCAGCCTGCACGTCACGATTGCGGCTGCCCTCTCGGGCATCCGCTTGGCCGGGCTTTGAGCATGCCTGTGTCATCCTCGGTGGCGATCCCATCCTCTCTGCCGCCCGATGCAGCTGAACGGCAGAAAGCGGCGGCGGTGACTCGTCGTCTCGACCAGATCGACCGGCGGCTCAAGCGGTCGGGCGCAACCTCGACATTAATCAAGACGCCCGCCCTTGGTTCGATTTCTTGGCTGTCTTCGAGCCCTGCCCCGCGCAAATCGATGCGCGCGCCACCGCACCGAACGACAGAGCACCATTCTGGAAAACGCAGGGCAACCGACACCTACTGTCGGGTTTGTCGAGTCCACGACACGGTGGTGTTCGTTCCGCCTAGCTTCCTACTGTACCCTCATCTGAGCCACTGAAAGACGAAAGTTTGTTCTTAAAGACCGTTTGGAAATGCTACTCTGGCGGCTATCTGATGGCGTTTCTGCGCTTCCGGTGCATGTGGACGGCCCCCTGCTTGCAAGGATTGGTTCGGATAGTTTGATCGGATCGCTTGCGCTCATATGTCCGGCCTTTTGCGCGCCGGTTTGTGAGCGCTGGCCAAGATGGGCTACGCGGATAGCGAGTTCCAAGCACGGACACGGCATTGGCTGCCGGTGAGCACCTCGGAGTGTCTCGCTGGTCCCGGTTCGATCGGTCACACCATCTTCTCCTCTACTTGCAAATTCCGGCCTTCAGCGTCGAACGGGGCTCGGCGCCGAACTCTTGAATGCTCTTACGGCTGCACAGGCGCAGTCACCGGAAGGGCGGCAGCGGGGCGGTATTGCTCGCCGCTGACCATCAGTTTCCAGGCGATCCGGGCCAGCTTGTTGGCCAGCGCCACCGCCGCGAGCTTGGCTGGCTTGCGCGCAATCAAGGCCGCCAACCAGGGCCATATGCGTTTGCTGCCGCGCCGCATATGCTGGATGAGAGCGGTGGCGCCCGTTACCAGCACGCTTCGCAGCATCTCGTCGCCGGCGCGGGTGATCACCCCAAGCCGATTTCTACCTGCTGTCGAATGGTTCTTCGGCGTCAGCCCGAGCCAGGCGGCAAAGTCGCGTCCCGACTTGAAACCGTGTGCATCCGGCACCTTGATGGCCAGCAGCGTGGCTCCGACAGGACCAATCGCCGGTATGGCGGCCAACCGTCGGCTCAGTTCATTGCGCCTGTGAAGCGCAAGCAGCTTTTCATCGAGTGCGGCGACCTCGGCGCTGATATGCGCATAATCGCGCGCCAGGGTCTCAAACATGTCCCTGGCCGTGTCTGGGATCGTCGCGTCAGCGCGAATATCGGCCAGCAGATCGCCAAGCCGGGAAAGCCCCTTGGGCGCGACAAGGCCGAACTCTGCCGCAAAGCCGCGGATCGAATTGGCGAGCTGCGTGCGCCGGCCGATGAACTGCGCGCGCAGCTTCGCCAGCATCTGCGATCCCTGTTGATCGGCGCTCTTGGCAGGAACGAAACGCATGCCCGGCCGGCTCATCGCCTCGCAGATCGCCCCGGCATCGGCCGCATCCGACTTGGAGCGCTTGACATAGGGCTTCACGTATTGCGGCGGCAGCAACACCACTTCGTGGCCCAGCGCGTGCAATTCCCGCGCCCAATGGTGCGCTGCGCCGCAAGCCTCCATGCCAATCTTCAGCGGCGAAAGCCCGGCAAAGAAGGCGAGCACCTGATTGCGTCGCAGCTTCTTGCGCAACACAGGCTGTTCGGCTTCATTTACGCCATGCAACTGGAAAACGCTCTTTGACGTATCCATGCCAATACGAATAAGTTTATCCACGGACGGTCTCCCTTGATTGAGATCTGCAACGACCTCATTCTGGCACATCACGATGCCGTCGGGGGCCGTCCACCCCAACACGGACCCAAATGTCTGCGCTCGCCGCAAGTGCGGCCTTGCGAAATACGACAGTTCCGTCAGCCGCCGCTCCATGCAACTGGTCGGGTAGCGGCGGCTCATTGCTGCGCCGCCGCCCCCTAAGAACCGGACATGCGGATCACCCCGCATCCGGCTCAAGCCATTCTTCAGCACCATAGCGTGGCACCGAACAACTGGACGGAGGATTTCGCAATTCGACGGCGGGCGAAGTAAGTGGACCATGCCGGATCAAATGGATTAGCCAGTCCTCGGATCTTGACGTGCCTCGTAATCGGGATCGTCATTGCGCGGAAGAGCCGGCACCGGCTGCTACTGGCATCTGCCGGACCCTTCGTAGCGAAGTCCCAGGACCGGTGTCCATCGACCCGGAAGTACCTGTTCCTTACCCACCGTGCTCCTTTCATGGGATGGCGTCGACTTGCCCATTTCCAGAGCATTTGCCAGATGTGCGAATCAATCGATGAGAAGCTCGCTTTCGCCACGACGTGACGGTGATACATGGCCCATCCCCGGATAACTGGGTTCAGTTTCTGTATCAACGCCTCCTGCGTGACGGCTCGCATTGCCCTTGATGATTTCCCTGACCTTGTCGAGGAGTGCTATAACACTCTTCCTTGCCGGCTTGATCAATAGTTTGCCGTCGTACTTGCGTACGTTCTGGCCAAGGAAATCGAAACCCTCCGCGATGTTCGTGATCCGGGTCTTCTCCTCTGAGAGTTCCAGACCTCGGGTGGCTAGGAACTGCCTGACCGCCGGAAGGACTTTGAATTCGAGCACATCTTTCGATGCGCCGGTCACCACAAAGTCATCGGCATAGCGGATGACGTTGAGCTGGGCCTTGCTGCGCGCGAGTTTCGACGATCCCACGCTTGCGTAGACTGCCGCCTCCAGCCCACCCAACGCCGTGTTCGCGATTACCGGCGAGATAATTCCCCCTTGCGGGGTGCCCGCCGACGTCTCAAACAAAGTTCCCTCATCGATATATCCGGCTTGAAGCCACTTTTGCAGGACCTCCTTCTCCATCGTGACATGCTCCAGAAGCCAGGGGTGACTGAAGTTGTCGAAACAGCCTCTGATGGCACCTTCCAGAATCCACTCTAGCGAAGCGCGCTTAGCCAGAGTGATGAAGCACTGCTCGATGGCGTCGGCAGTCGAGCGTTCGGGCCGGAACCCATAGGAATTCGGGTCCGCCAGTGTCTCTGCCACCGGGTCCAGAGCGAGCTTCCATAACGCCTGCATCGCCCGGCACCGCATACAGAGAATTCCCAGCGGACGCTTCTTGCCGTTACTCTTGCGAATGTAAACACGTCGAAACGGCATCGCGCGGTAACCGCGATGTCGAAGTGACCTCATCCCGTTCCATCTGGCCGCCGGGGAAACCGTCCACCCCCGGCGTTCTCTTACCGCGATTCTCCGTCACCCGTTTCACGGCCAACATCTTGCCGCTATGCGAGCGGGTCAGCAGACGTTGCAATGCTTTCACCTTGCCCCATCGGCCTTCCTGGGTTGCCTTGGCGATACGCACCTGAAGCCGTTTCACCTCTGCCTGAATGTGCAACCAGTTCGCCTGATCCCACATCTGCGCAGTGCGCGAGGATGCACCGGCTCCAGTCGCTCTCGCGCCGATCGCCGTCATCTGCTTTTCCTCGTACAACGATTCGTCAAAGTTCTCTCGCCATGAATGACCGCGCGGAAGTCTGCCCGCTTTCGCGTCGGGCGATGTTTCAGCCCGTATCCCGTCCATTACAGTCGGGCGTTCGCTTTTTCCGCATTCCTTTACCCATAGCGCCAACAGCGTTCCTTATGGTCCGCCTGCCGTTGCCGGCAGCACTATGGGCTTACCCTGTTCCGCGCGGCTCGACGTACCGGATATCCAGCGGCTACGTTGTCCCCAGAGCTTCACACCGAGCCGTTACCGGCTCCGCATGTCCGGGTAGGGAACGGCTGATGGAACAGCCGGTTTCTTCAGGCAATATCTCCTCCTGTGAAACAGAAACTCACGCGACTTGCAGGTCGCACAAAGACGTTCTTTGCTAGATCGACCCCAATGATGGTAGCTTTTCCCCTGGATGCCTCCTTCCATTTTGTGGCGTTAAGCACCACAAACTTGGCACATTGCGATGCCGTCGGAGAATGCTGGCATCCACATGGGGTAATCGCGGGAGCGACGCGCCCTGGAACCGATCATAGCCTTGGAGGGTCGCCGTTCCCCGATAAGATGAAATACGGGCTCACGACTGGACGGCCCAGCATCAACGGAGAACAGCCATGGAAGAACATATCGGTCTCGACGTGTCGATGAAGGAGACGGCAGTGTCGATCCGCCGTGAAGGCGAACGGATCTGGCGCGGGGAGTGCGCATCTGATCCCAGGATCATTGCCGAGCTTGTCCGCAAGCGGGCGCCGGCCGCAAAGCGCGTCGTGTTCGAAACCGGGCCGCTGTCGGTGTGGTTCTATCATGCGCTGCGCGCCGAGGGATTGCCAGCCATCTGCATCGATGCGCGCCATGCCAAAGCCGCTCTCGATATGGCGGCGAACAAGACGGATGCGAATGACGCCGATGGTTTGGCGCGTCTTGCTGAAGCAGGGTTCTTTCGCGAGGTGCGCGTGAAAGGCTTCGACAGTATGTTGACCCGCACGCTCGTGGCGGCACGCACCCGGCTGGTCCGGATCACCGTCGAGCTTTCCAACCAGATCCGAGGGATCATGAAGACGTTCGGCTTGCTCGTTCCCGCCGGTAAGGGAACTACATTCGAAAAGAATGTCCGGAGCCTTCTTATTGATCAGAGCGAGCTTGCTCCTGTCGTGCTACCGATGTTGGAAGCCTGGCGCAGCATTCGCATCCGTGCCGCCGAGCTTGGGCGCCAGCTTGTCGCAGATGCACGTCAAAGCCAAGCATGCCGCATACTCATGTCGATCCCCGGCATCGGCGCCATCACCGCAACCTCTTTCGCCACTGCCATCGAAGATCCGGGCAACTTCAAGAAGTCCCGCTCTGTTGCCGCTTGGATCGGCCTGACAACTCGCCGCTACCAATTGGGAGAAGTCGATTATGACGGCCATATATCCCGACGCGGCGATCGACATTTGCGGGGACCTCTCTATGAGGCTGCGGCGGTCATCCTGACACGCAGCTCGATCGACAGCAGCTTGCGCACGTGGGGCCTCAAGCTCCGGGAGAGGGTTGGCTTCAAACGAGCTGCCGTGGCTGTGGCGCGAAAACTGGCGGTGATAATGCATTCGATGCTCAAGACCGGTGAGTTCTTTGATCGAAATGCAGGCGCCACAGCATGAAATCTTGCGAATAGCGTTCAGGATCTGAGCGCCTGAGACGTCCCTGCCGGGACGTGAGCCGAGCCATTCCGCTGATGGGGTTGCACCGCTGTCTCAGCAAGGTGCGTCGTCCACATTGAAGGCTCGTCCGCGGAGCTCCATCATGCGGCGACTGATGTCGACCGCGAAGACAACCATGCACCCGGCAGCGTCGTCTCGACGCAATTACATGCTTGACGTCCCAGCGGCGATTAGACAACCCCATCTAGATTAGCCCTTTCAATACGGTTGGCCCGATTTTTCCGCCCTCTCTCATCGCGAGGGCGGCTGGAGCTGCCGACCGATATTCACATCGCGATCGATGCGACGAAGGAAGGAAATGAACATCTGAGGTCTGCGTCGAATACCTCGAGCAGACGAAGGGCGCGTCGACCTCGCCTGCGGCAAATCTGGGCCAGATGATAGGTGGCGCACCGCTTCGACCATACCGGTCCCCTTTCGTAGGCTTGGCGGATTTGATCGAGCAGCTGAGCTGCGGTCCATTGCCCCTCGGAGCGAGCCCAGTCGATTCCGGACAGAAGACAACCGAGCTGCGCCGCCGAGATCGTCACTGCGCCGTCGGCCGGGCTTGGCCAAATGAACCGCCCTCGTCTAGCCGCTTCGTGAATAGGCAGGCCCCCTGACCGTCGTGCCAGATCACCTTCAAAAGATCGCCACAGCTCGTTTCATAATGCATCCCCTTGTCAGAGTCCGGGCAGTCGGGTGAACTTATCGTGTTGATATTGCTCGTAAACCTTTGGCGTTCTGTCGATCACGCGCTGCACCCCTATTTGCACCTCTTCGGAGGCAAGCGCTTCGACCGGCACCAGCCATGGCGAGCCAGGCAGGATCTGTTTCGCCGGCAGAATCCCCTTGAGGACCACTTTGCGGATCCGACGCAGATGCCAAGCCGTTCGGCGGCTTTCATCAGGCTGATCATCTCGCCGTCAGCCTTGGCCGGATCGTATTCGGGTATGCCAAGCCGCTCGCGCATTTCGCGCACGCGGAACGTCGTCCAAGTGTTGCCGCTGCCGGTCTTGCAGCGCATCCGGTTGAGCGAGACGGCAAGCTCGCGGTCAGGCCAGTGTCCGGCAAGCTTGCGCAGCGCTTCGACGGCGCTCGGCGCCATATCTGGACATCGGCCGGTTTTGACGCGCGCAACCCGCGCCTCGGTGTGACGCCCGCCCGTCCAATGGATCAGCAACACGGCCTCGTTGGTCGCCTCGTCGAGGTCGCACACGATCTCCTGAACCAGGATATGGATGAGGCGCTGCTTGGTCCGGGTGTCGGTCGACGGGGCGTTCCATACCGCCGGCAGGTCGTGGGCGAGCTGGAGCAGACGTGCGCGATCGATCTTTGGGCGTGTCGCCGACTGAGCCGACAGCTCGGCGATTCGCCGCTCAACTGCGGCCACACGCTCCAAAGCATCGTTCCAGCGTGCTTCCAACTCGCGGGCGACGTGACGCTTGGCTGGGTCCACCAGCTCATATCGACGCCCGGCCAGCGATGCGTCGTAACGGGCGGCTTCGAGTTCCCGCTCGACGGCAGCAATGATGTCCTTGCTCGAACGCTCGGCCTGATCCGAGGCGAAGATCGCGGCTTCCACGGCACGGTCGGAGACGGCCTCCAGGATCTGCATTGCGACCGCGCGATCCATCCGCACGCCACCCATGCCGATGCATAGCCCCGCGCCGACATGAGCATCATCGCCGCGGCACTGGTAGCGATGGGCGTTGCCTTTTGCCATGCCGTAGCCGACGCGCATCATCCGTCCGCAGCGCCCGCACCGCATCAATCCGGTGAGCAATGCACGGCCACCGCGCGCCGATTTGCGCGCGCAGCTCTTCTTCATGTGCGCGTTCTCAAGCAGGAGCTTCTGGTTGTCCTCATATTCCCGCCAGGTGATGTAGCCGGGATGATTGTCGCGCAACAGCACATGCCATTCGTCGCGGGGCTTTCTGATCCCGCTGGCCTTGCGCACCCGTCCCTCGACGATCCGTGTTCGCTGCGCCGTTCTGCCGAAGGCATAGGCGCCGGCGTAGAGCGGATTGTGAAGGATCTGCATGACGCTGTGATAGGCGGGCGCCTTTCAGACGAGCTTGCAGAGGTCGACATTGCGCCGGACCACGGGCATCTTGATGTCGGCCGCCCGCAGCCACAGGAAGACCTGCCGTGCGCTGCCCAGCTCGCGGAACTTCGCAAAGATCAGCCGGATCGTGTCGGCGACATGCTCGTCGGGATCGATCTCGATCTTTCCGGCCTCGCTCCAGCAGAACCCCGGCGGGAGCATGAAGCGGAACTCGCCGCGCTTGGCCTTCGAGTCACGGGCGGCGATGCCGCGCTGGCGCATCAGGTTCAGCTCGTATTCCGACATCGTTCCCTTCAGCCCGAGCAGCAGCCGGTCGTTGACCAGCCGCGGATCGTAGGCCCCATCCGGATCGACGACCAGCGTGCCGGCCAGGGCGCACGGGTCGATCAGATGATGCCAGTCACGTCCGTTGCGCGCCAGGCGAGAGGCCTCAATGCAATACACCGCGCCGACGTCGCCAGAGCAGACCATGGCGACGAGCCGCTCAAAACCGGGACGTTGCATCGCCCCAGAGCCCGAGCGGCCAAGATCGTCGTCGATCACGGTCGATACCCGCGCCTTTTGCGGTGTTGTGGGACTGAACCCATCCAGAGGTCGTGTTTCCAGTGGGGCCCACCAAGATTCACCATTCGGTGTTAACCGAGAGTTTGTTCTTTGCCGTACCGTACGGGATATGGCTGCTGCGTTGGACGTGTTTTCTGGTCCTCATGCCGGCGAGTCGGCGCGAGTTCGCTTGAAGCGTCTAAACGGGGCCGCAAAAGACCGCTATCAATATGGAATGAAGTGTATGAAGGTTTGCGGAGATCGCGGTTCCAAGTGGCTAACAAAATTGATGCCTTTGACATTCTGCTGACCCCTACCCAACCGGTCGCGGCCCATCGCATGGCAGCGATCTCAGTCTACCCACCCCTCAATCTCCGCTTGAGCCCGTTCGCTCGCGCACGATGCAGAGCTTTGTTCTACCCGAAGGGTGGTCGACCTAGGCAGTGAAAACATCAACGTTAGCAGCAATCGTGGCGGTGGTTTTTGCTTAACAGGGGCCAGGCTACCATTACGGAATCAGAGTTTTTTTACGTTTCTTGCCGATCACTAAACATCTGTTGTATACCTATCTAATCCCTCCAATAAAGTGCAATATGGACAATGCAACAACCGAAAACATCGAACCCACTGCGATCGCCGTTTGAAGCTGAGCTTGAGATCGCTCCATCCGAGCCGGATTCAGCGACTCCTAGGTCAGTTGAGTCGAAACTCGGGGCGGAGGTAAGGCGACTGCGAAAATTGCGCGAGTTGACAGTTAGTGAACTTAGTGCGGCGGCGGGCATTTCAGCCGGTACTCTATCTAAAATTGAAAACGGTGGAACGGTTGCCTCGCTCACCAAATTAAGTGAGTTAGCTAAAGCATTGAATGTGCCGCTTGCTCAGCTGTTTGTCGAGAGTGAAGAAAATCGTGACTGCTCGTTCGTGAAAGGAGGGACAGGAGTCCAAATTTCAAGGCGAGGCGCAAAGATTGGGCACATATATCAGTTGCTTGGCCACTCGCTTGCGGGCGAAATCCATCTCGATCCATACTTAGTGACCCTCCGAGACGACGCCGTCCCTTATACAGGGTTCCGCTATGCCGGGGTGAGGTTTATTTACATGCTGTCGGGAAAAATGGTTTATCGCCATGCCGATCGAACGTATGTGCTAGAGCCTACAGACGCATTGTTTTTAGATGCCGCCGCCAGGCACGGGCCGGAAGAGCTCCTAGAGCAGCCGATCCAATATCTCTCCATAAATGTCTATGAGCACATGTAACAATGGTTTGAGATGGATCGGCCAATGTGGTTTGGCAAGCCGCTGCCATTGTCGCTGACGATCATCCTCGGCCGGCCCCGCTCGGTGATGAGCCGGTCCAATTCGCGGGCAACCCGCATTGACCTTGCCCCTCTGATCTAATCCGGTTTGAAGTTCGTTCTGGCCCATCGAGAGGACCAGGACATGAAACGTAGCCGCTTCTCTGAAGAGCAGATCATCGGAATTTTGAAGGAACATGAGGCCGGGGTGTCGGTTGCCGATCTGTGCCGCAAGCACGGGGTCAGCGACGCCTCGATCTACAACTGGAAGGCCCGCTTCGGCGGGATGGATGTCTCCGAGGCTCGGCGACTGAAGGCTCTGGAGGACGAGAACACGCGGCTGAAGCGGCTTCTGGCCGACGCCATGCTCGACAATGCCGCGTTGAAGGATCTTGTGGGAAAGAAATGGTGACGCCCGCGGCCAAGCGGAAAGCTGTCGCTCGCCTGAAGGAAGGCTTCGGGATGAGCGAACGGCGGGCGTGTAAAGCCATCGGCTGTTGCCGCATGACGGTTCGCTACGAGACCAGCAGGCCGGACGACCGCGAGGTTCGCGAGCGGATGAAGGCGATCGCGCAGGAGCGTCGCCGGTTCGGCTACCGGCGTCTTCTCGTGATGCTGAGGCGGGAGGGCCTGGTCGTGAACCACAAGAAGCTGTTCCGGCTCTATCGGGAGGAGAAGCTCGCCGTTCGCCGCCGTGGCGTCCGCAAGCGGGCGATCGGGACCAGGGCGCCGATGATCGGAACGGTGCCAGTGGGAGCGGCCGCAGCGCTGCCCGCTCCTCGGCGAAAGCTTCGTTGACGACACGCCTTGTGGTGGCGTGAACTCTCGGGTTTGCGACCGTGTCCAGCCAGTGACGCAACTGCACGTTCAGGTCCTCGTGATTGCGAAAGGATCGGGCCAGGAAGAAGTCCTCGCGAATGTAACGGAACGGTCGCTCGACCTTGCCTTTCGTTTTGGCGCGGTAAGGCCGACACGCCTTGGGATGGAAACCATAGTGGCGGGCAAGATCGACGAGAGCCCGGTTGTAGACGATGCCACCAGTATCGCCTTCACCGATCACAGCCGTCTTCATACGATCGTAAAGCACTTCGCGAGGAGCGCCGCCCAGCGCCTCGAAAGCCCCAGCATGGCAGCGCAAGACAGTCGGCAGATCCTGGTGGACGACGAAGCGTGCCCAGATAAGGCGACTGAAGCCAAGCACCATGGAGAATAGCCAGACGATTCTCGGCGTGGTCGGCTCATCGGTAAAGACGACATTGAACTGGGCGAAGTCGACCGCTCGCCGGGCGGGGTCTCGAAGCGAACCTCGTATCCACGCTCCGCCGCGGCAGGACGGATGTCGCGCAGGAAGTCGGTGACGGCTGTGTAGCCGCCGCCATAGCCGAGGTCCTTTAGTTCCCGGAAAAGCCGGCTGCCGGTGAATCCGGGATATCGCGTGACGCGTTCGCGAAGATAGGGCCGTGAAGGGATCGATCACCGCCTGACGCGGCTTGCGCGGTCCGTAGGCCGGAGCCTCGAGCCCGCGCTCAATGTATTTGCGCACCGTCTTGCGGTCGATCCCGCTCTCCCCTGGCGATCGCCGACACCGACAGGCCCTGCCGATGCAAATCCAGTATCATCATCATCTCCCCGATCTTGATCACCGAAATCCCTCTCCCGACCATCGGGAGAAGCATCAATGATCACGCGCCGCCAGTCTCCCGGAGCGTGCTCCGGGAGACTGGCGGCAGCGCTAAACTGGGGAAGATTCAAACGGCACTTCTGGGGAGTATTGAGCCGGCATCGACAGCCCGCCCAGTTCCGGGTGATTGTCACCCGTCGACCGAAGTGTGCGTGTCGGGCCTGCGAAGAGGTGGTCGTGCAGGCGCCAGCGCCGGCACGTCTTGTCGAAGGCGGCATTCCTACAGAGGCCACGGTGGCTCATGTTCTGGTGTCGAAGTATGCCGACACCTTCCCCTATATGGTCAGGCCCAGATCTACGCCCGCCAAGGCGTCAATCTCGACCGTTCGACACTCGCCGACTGGGTGGGCAAGGCAGCTTTCCTGCTTCGCCCTGCGCATGAGCGGCTGTTCGAGCGGCCGAGATGATGACCGACCTTGGGGCGGAATGGACCTACCCGGCGTCGCCGATCTCTACGCTCCGGACCGCAAGACCGAACAGCCGATCCGGCATCTTCAGGGGTTGTCGGAACCCTGCAGGTCGACGGATACGCGGGCTACAAGGCATTGGCCGAACGCAACGCCGTGAGCTTGGCCTTTTCTGGTCGCATGTGGGTCGCCGCTTCTTTGAGCTCGCGCAGTCCGGCCCCGCGCCGATCGCGACGGAGGCACTCGCCCGCATCACCTAACTCTACCACGTTGAGAGCGATATCCGCGGTCGTTCCGCCGACGAACGCCGCGCGGTCCGGCAGGAGAGAAGCCGTCCGGTCATCAATGCCCTTGAGCCGTGGCTTAGGCAGCAACTCACCCTTACCAGCCATAAGACCAAGCTGGCGGAAGCTATCCGCCACGCGCTCTCGCGCTGGCAAGGTCTGACACGATTCCTCGAACAACGGTACGATCGAGATCGACTCCAACGTCGTCGAGCGCGCGTCGACCATCGGGGAATTCTTTGGAATCCGTGGAAGCGATCGCCATCCATCGCCCTAAACGCCCCTTATTTGTAAGCGACAACCACGAGGCGCGGGCCATAGGATATGAACTCTCCGCCTTCCTGCCCATAAGCTTCAACAGTCTCGAACCCTGCCCCTCGCAACATGCGAACATATTCAGAAAATCCATAATGTCTAACAGAAAGAAGCGTTCGCCTAATGCATCCATTGCGGACGATGATCCTCTCTGAGTTTCGACGATCGGTTAGCGCGTCGTAGCTTATTATATCGATTCTTAGATCGTTGTTATGCTGCACGACCTCGCATGTAGGCGACTTGTCGCGTAGCACAGCGAAGCGATTGAGCTGATCGATTAGCAAACGCCCGCCCTTTTTAAGTGAAGAAGCGGCCTCATGAAGAACTCGCTCATTATCCGCTTCATCGAAATAGCCAAATGTCGTATACCACAGAAAAGCCGCGTCAAACCGATCCCGCCAGGGAACTGAGCGCATGTCACCTTGAAGATACTCAACATCTATGCTGCGTTCGGCCGCATCCGCTTCGGCTTTTTTCAACAAGATCGCCGACATATCCAGTCCGGTTACCCGTGCTCCTTTTTCAGCCAATCGGTTAGAAATCCGACCATATCCGCACCCGAGTTCAAGAACTGAGCTTCCTTGCCTAAGCGAAAGAAGGTCCCAAATTGCTTCTACTTCTCGGTCACTTTTCTCTGGCGAATTAACCATATCTCCAAAGTGCAAGTAATCTTCGCTGAAGTGTGATTCAATATCGGATGAGGAAAGAGGGTTTCTTCGTTTGTCATTCATCGGTTTTTTCCATGTTAATTGACTGAGGATGGAGGCGATCCTTGCACCTAACGATCAGTGACCCGAGCAGTTGTAGCGGGCAAAATGAGCACTCTTCTTGCCATTGGTGTTGCCCTCCGTTGCATGCTGTGCGGCGGTTTGAGCATAAATAGGCACCAGCTTTTTATCCGTGCCTGACCTTTGCGGTGAACGTACCATTGTCAGCGATTTGCGGTCGCAAAGATTCTGTGAACTAATTTGAAGGATTTGTTGCAACATTGTGGCTGCCGCCGGCGTGGCACGGAGCCCGTCGACCAATTGTTCGGAGGGGTTGCGATTTTCTACGGACGCCAGTTTGACCAGTCAGCCATTCTGCTTTGCGTGCCGGTATCTGGCTACGATGTCAGTCTGCGCGATCTTGAAGAGATGATGGTCAAGTGAGGAATTCAAGATATTGAAATGTTTGTCCCCATCATTCATACAGGAGTCAAACTTAGCGGATGAATGATTGTCGTCGTAACTGCTGTTCTCAGGCCGCTTCAACTCGGACTTGTTGATGTAGGCGCAGGGTAGGAGATCGTTGATCTGGCTATTGGGGTAACCGTTGAGGATCAGGGTGAGGACATCGGCGAGATCGCCGAGCGGCTCAACGCCGTTGAGGGTGCAGGTTTATGCCGACCGCCGAACTATGCCGAGTGGGGAGGTTTCTGCAAAGGTTTTTCGTGACGTAACGATAGCAGGATCGGCATAGCTTAGGGTCACTCCGTCGCAGTTGACGCGAGACGCATGAAGGCAAGTGACTATCTGCAAGGCAGTACGCTGTGTCGGAAGCAGGTCCATATCCATGAAGTGATCGAGAAGGGTGACGCGGTAGTCTTCCGCTGCAACCTTTCCGACACACGCGTCGGACCGTTGGCTTGGAAGTCCGGCGTGGATGTTTGACCGGTGTCAGCGCAAGTTGGCGCATCACATCGCCTCGCGTTGCGGTATTTGACATAATCCTGGAAGCAGGTTGATGGCTGCATCGTCACAAGACGGGACTTTCCGGACCTTGTTCGTTTTCGCCGACGCCTCAAAACGCGCCAGCGTGCTGGCTTCAGATCCGCGACTTGCTTGCGCAGCGTCTTGGGCGCGCCAGTCCGATGATGGACGCCGACATCGTTGGCGCGGCACCAGTCGATGACCGGCGGACTTCTTTGGTTCCCGCCCTGAATGCAAGAACTTTCTGACCATAAAACGCGTGATCGAGTGCGGTCGTCTTTCAGGCCTCGTGGCGCGGCACTTCCAAAAGCCGCGGGCCGGTATGGTGATCTGCGGATCGGGTCCAAATCTGCAATGCGTGCTTTCAGGGCACGTGTCCACTGACTGGTTTTCCCGATCCCAATCTGTTCGTTCGTTTGCCCATGCGGGTCATCGTCTTCTCACACTCGTTCACCGGCGCCTGTTTGCTATGTCGCTCATGCAGCAGCAGTCAGCGCCGGATCCCTGTAATCCTCTCCTTTCGTCAACATGGCCCAGATCGCGCGGGGCCATCTTATTTGGCCAGCGCGACAGCCACCAGCATCCGTGACTTCCTCTCCAGCATGCGCGCCAGCCACGACCCTTTCGGGATCGATTTACGCCCATCCAGTTCAGCCGCGACATCGCACCGATGATCAGCAAGCGCCGGATTTCGATCTGCCCGGCCTTGCAGACACGCCCGCGACGCTGCTTGCCGCCCGATGAATGTTGCAACGGCACAAGCCCCAACCACGCCGCAAAATCCCGACCGCGCTTGAAGTCTGAGATGTCTGGGGCAAAGGTTTCGACCGCCAGTGCCGTCAATGGGCCGAACCCCCGGGGCATCGTTTGCAGACGGCGCGCCTTGTCCGACGCAGCCGCCAGTTCTTTCGCCTTCTTCGTCCTCGCATTGATCCGGCTCGTCTTCTCGGAAATCTGTTCCAGCAGGTCCACATTCCACACGCTATAGCTCTGGAAGGTTGCTGTCCGGTGCTTCGGCAATTGCTTCGATACGTTTGAGTTGGCCGATCCCTTGCGGGACGGCGTGACCGTATTCGTAATGCGCGGCGCCAGTGCATTCACCAGTTCCGTGCGCTGGTGGATAAGACGTTTGCGCGACCGGAACAACACCGCTCTGGCTTGCTGCTCTTCCGTCCGTGGCTCGACGAATCGCATCTCTGGGCGCTGTGCAGCGATCAATCGCCTCGGCATCGGCGGCGTTATTCTTCTGGCGCTTGATAAAGGGTTTTACGTATTGCGGGGCAATCAGGTTCACTTCGTGGCCGAGGTTGATCATCTCCCGCGACCAGTAATGGGCGCTGCTACAGGCCTCCCTCACAACAACGGCCGGAAGCTGACCTGCCATGGATTTCAGGAACTGCGACCGTCATCTTTTTGCGGTAGTTTATTTGCCTGTCATCGACGCCGCATGAGGCATGAAAACATTCTTTGCCAAATCCACCCGATCATCGTATTTTTCTTCACGGTTGCCATCCTTTCTGCTTGTGAGCTTTGATCCACCATTTTGGCACATCGATATCGTCTGAAGTGGGCGGCAACCACCCCCATCTGCAATAACATCCGTCGGCCTGGATCAGGATTCGTGTGTTCGGCCAATTGCTCCGGATCGCCCGCACCAGACGGCGCAAGTGGGGGCGGATCTCAGCCCCGCTCGGTCGCTTGGCCGGCCGAAGAGCCGCATCGACGAACCGGCCGTCGCCATCGAACACCACGATCGGCTGGGAGCCGTATTCGTCGTGATGGGCGCTGAACAGGCGCAATTGATGGCCGCCATGCACGGCATCAGAAGTGTCGTCAATGTCGAGCACGATCCGCTTCGGCACCTGCCGGAAAAAGGCGCAATAGAGGTCAACCATCGTCCGCCCCCATGGCGACCAGCTCCCGCACGCCGGGCAGGTTCTCCAGTCGGCACATCGTCGATTGGGAGGCAGATCCCGACCCGGCGGCAGCGCATCCTGGGCCATCTTGAAGTCCGATAGCCAGCGGCGATCATCTTCATGCGAAGCCATGTCGGCCAAGCTGTGGCAGACGCTCGGCCACCCGCAGCCGCTTTTCCACCTCGGCCAGAGCCAGAACGCCGCTGTTGGACGAGAGCATGCCACCGTCGAAATGGGCGACGACGGACTTGCCGCCCACTGATGACAAACCGCTCAGCGGCAGCGTAAGATCGTTCATGGCGAATGTGGTCTCCGGGAATGATTCGGATCGGCCTTACCAACCAAATCCTACGTCATTTCAATGTCTTGCACCACGTCCGCCAAGCCACCATGAATTTTTCAGGCTAGTTTTGTCTGGGAGAACCGAAATGTCAGCGAGGATTTCTACAAGATAGTTGATCTCTTCACCCAGAGCTCGGATGACTATCTAAGCGTGGGATTCGGGCGGAGGCTGAGCCGCGAGAAGTCGTGGCGCGGGTTGCCAGAAATCTTGCCAATAGCCGCTACGTGGCTGCGTGTTTCCTCCCAGAGTTCCGACACCAGATCTCTAGCAGGCTGTTGAAAAACTGTTTTGTTCACGGAACCTATCAGAATCAGACAGAGCACAAACCAGATTCAAAACGGGTATCTCAGAGCCTTTTTCATCAGCCTGCTAGTCTTACTGCGTCATAAATTGCTGACCTGACGCGGACTGTCCATGGCCCGTGTGCAGCACGGACATCGTTGCAGACGGTTTGGCCAGGGCCACAGTCAGGCGTCGCCTGAGGGTCGGGATTCGAGGTCGGGACGTGCCGCTCTGGTCGGATCGGAGGATCCGCGGGGTCGATAACGGTCGGGAAGACCAGGTGTTTGGCGGCCCTGGGCGCGAGCTGGAGCCGAGGGGGGAATCGTCTCCCGCAGAGCGACCAGGAAGCCATAGGCGGCGATGCAGAGACTGGCGTGGTGGTGGAAGCCCCGCCACCCTCGGCCTTCGTAGTGGCCCAGTCCCAGCTCCTGCTTGAGCTCCTGATAGTCTCGCTCGATCCGCCAACGCAGCTTGGCGGTGTCGACCAGCTGGGTGATCGTAGCGTCGGCCGGCAAGGTGGAGAGCCAATACTTGCTCGGCTCGATCTCGCCTTCAGGCCACTCGATCAGGAGCCACTCTTCGGCGTGAGCCTCGGGCCGATTGTAGTCCCTCGAAGCCGGCCGCAAGCGCACGGCGGCGAAGCGCACGCCAGGCGATCGTGCGCCAGGTCTCGGCGTCGAGTTCCTCGGCCAGGGCCTTGGCCGAGATCGGCTTGTGATCATCGGTTCGGCCGACCCGAGACGGCGGCCGGCCTCTTCCGCTCCAAGACTTGGGCGGCAGCGGACCCTCGCCTGGACGCCAGACGCTGAGGGTGGGCTGAACGCCCACCACATAGGTCAGATCGAGCTCGGACAGGCCCGCGCGGAAACCGCCGTCGGCGCCATATCCGGCGTCGGCCAGAACAACGCCGGGCGCGACGCCCCCGGCCTTGGCCGTCTTGATCTGCTCGAGCGCGATCTGCGGCTTGGTCTGGAACCTGATCGCTGTCGGAATCTTGGCCTTCTTGCGTTGTTCCGGATCCGCCGCCCAGCTGTGCGGGAGATACAATTGGTAGGCGATCGGAAGCGAGGCTGCGTCATTTGCGATCGACAGGCTGACCGCAATCTGACAGTTGTCCTGCTTGCCCAACTGGCCGCAATACTGGCGCGCTACGCCCACCGAGTGCTTGCCCTTCTTGGGAAAGCCCGTGTCGTCGACGATCCACGCCCGGATCGGTCCATCCTGCTCGATCCGTGGAAGGACCCAGTCGCGAACCCGCGCCAGCAAGGCCGCGTCCGACCACGGCGCCTGTCCCACGAAATGCAGCAAAGACTGATGCTTGGCCGCCACCCGCGACGGCGCCGTGACGGCCGCCAACGGCTCCACGCTCTTGGGCTCCATCGGCATCAGAAGTCCGAGGCAGTAATCCTTCAGCGGCTCAGCTCGGTCGGCGTGGCCAATCACCCCGATCAAGGCATCGACATAGGCGTCGAACGCCGCTTCACTCTCCGCAGTCCAGTCGGGCATGGCGCGCTTCCCTGATCACCAATCAGCACGCTAACAAATCCGCAACCAGCGCGAATCCCCCGCACCCGCGACTTTCTGACTCAGTAAGACTAGACGCTGGTGATGATATAGGGAGAATTCGCCCCTGATCATAAGTCTTCGGCCCTTGTAATAACTCTCGAGGCTCGCACGCTGAGTCCCTTCCCGACTAGATTTATCAGGTAAGCTGCTGGAGTGCTTTTATGTCCCCTGCTCGCGAAGCCGCTAGCACCTGTGCGGCGACCCCCTCGGTACACAGGAAATCATATCCCAATACCCCCAATCTGGCCGGCGAGGCAGCCGAGCAGACCATTGCCGCAGAAAGAGAGCGGAAAGGGAGGCTGCTGGCATTATCATTTTCCACGCCCGCGATTGAACGATGGCCGTCCGAAACCACCCAAGTGTCTGTGAAGCTGCGGAAGGAATGCGATGCGACTCAGCGGTGGACCGGCATCAGCGCAGATGGCCGGACTTCGGCGGCTGCCCGGTTCACGCGCCACCCACCCGCACTTACCGGATATGAGAGATGAGGAGAGACCAGAATGAAATCGTCGCCCGCCGAGCAACCGGATATCATCGAAGGCGCACTAGATGAATTGGAGGCCCGCTACTCCCAGCATAATCCCACGAGCCGTATGCAAGCTTCGTCTGCGAGCCGAGTCCTCCCTGGCGGTAATTCTAGAGCCGTGCTCTACTTTGATCCATTTCCCTTGTTCATCGAAAGCGCGGCTGGCGGACGCATCACAGACGTCGACGGGCATAGCTATATCGATTTCACGAACGATATGACGGCCGGGTTTTACGGTCATTCCAATCCGGTGATACTGGCTGCCATCAGGAGTGCACTCGACAACGGCATCAGCTTTGGCGGCCCTCATGGGCGCGAAGTCGCGCTTGCCGAGGTCATCTGCCGGCGGTTCAAGTCAATCGAACGCGTCCGCTTCTGTAATTCCGGGACCGAAGCCAATCTGGTGGCCATGGGCTTGGCGCGTGCCGTGACTGGCCGACCGCTGGTTCTTGCTTTTCACGGTGGATATCACGGAAGTCTTGCTGCCTACACAAATGTCGAAGCGCCGCTGAACGTCGACAAACAGCAAATGCGCTTTGCTCGATACAATGACGTGGAGGACGTGGGGCGAGTGTTGGAGGAGCATGGCGAACAGACGGCTGCTATCATTGTCGAACCCATGATGGCGAGCGGCGGTGGCATTTTAGCCAACCGGGCATTTCTCGCCGCACTTCGAGCGATGGCGGACAAGTTTGGGGTGCTTCTCATTTTCGATGAAGTGGTAACCGCTCGCTTCTCCCCAGGCGGCCTCCAAGATTTGGTCCAAATCCGCCCTGATCTCACGACGCTAGGAAAGTCCTTGGGTGGCGGCCTCACTTTTGGTGCCTTTGGTGGACGTGCGGAGCTGATCGATCGCTTGGATCCGTCTCGTCCGGGCGCGATCCTCCACAGCGGGACATTCAACAATAACGTGCTGACCATGACTGCTGGACACATAGGCCTCACCGAGGTAGCAACTATGGAAGCGCTTCAGACGGTCAACGCGCGCGGCGACAGATTACGCCACAGCCTCATGGGAATTGCAAAAGAGCGCAGAGCGGCGCTCTCGATCGGCGGTTATGGATCGATCCTATCACTGCATTTCCAGCCTATAGTGCCCCGCAATCCTGTCGAGATCACGACCATGCCAACGCAACGGAAGCTCTTTCATCTCGACATGCTGCTGCGCGGCTTCTACACCCCGCGGCGCGGCACAATCAATCTCTCGCTGGCCACACGCGATGAGGACTGCGAGGCGTTCGTGGAGGCTTTCGCAGAATTTAATGACCGATACTCGGCGTTCCTGCCACGCGAGTAGGAGCCCAGAGCCACGCCTCATGAGCAAGTTGTTGCACCAACGACGGCGTTATGACGTCATCTTGGTATTGCCGGGATCGCATCGCATTCAACAGGCAGCAGTTTCGATCAGTCATAGGCGCTGTGTTCGGGCAACTTCCCGGAATGCCGATAATCTGTGGCCCTGCCGATTCTGCGATCGGCTCTTGACCTTGAGCGGCAGCCGCGGCGTTTTCTTCTCCGGCGCGCAGTGCGACCGCACCAAGTTTTCTGCTGGCGAGGGGGAGGCCGCAAGCTTGTGCCCTCAGCAGCAGGATACTCCAGTCTTCGTTCCGGTGTCGGCGCCGATACCGGAGCCGGCCGCGAAGCGCTCGATATAGCCACGCAAGAGAAGTTGGCCGACGACGTCGGCGTGATCGAGTTCGAGATCGACGGGGTCGCCATGAGGATCGGCATGGCGGAGACCATGTAGGGCGACGTGCGATGTGAAGGATAAGGCGACATCCAGATTTACGAGCAGTCGTCGTAGGCTGATCTTGTTGCTCCAAATCTTTGAGGGAATCTGGAGGGGCGGATGGGGCGGCTCCACCTAGAGGCTCGCATGCAATCAAGGCATTGGCGCGGGGCACAGCGAAGAGCAGATTGCTCGTCTTCTCGGAGTGACCGAGGGAACGGTCCGTTACCACGTGGCCCGATGAAGACCGGCGCGATGGACGGTCGTTCACGGCAGCCTTTCAAGGCTGAAGCGTTGTGCGAGGCGATCGAGCATTGGCGCTCCCAGCAAACGAGCGTCGCACTCAACGTTGCTGCGCTTCACGAGTGGTTGTGCGTGGAATAGCAGCCTCCGCTCCATCGAGCGGTTCTGGAAGAGCGCCTATCCTGCCCCGGCGCTCCGTGTGCGGCGCCGGGTGGAGACGCCAGCCGGGGCACAGGCGCAGGTGGATTGGCCGCATTTTCCAGGCGTTCTTATCGGGAATGTGCCGATCGATCTGCTGGTCCTGCACATGGTACTTTCGTGGAGCCGCAAGGAGGCGATCGTCTCGTCGACCGCCAAGGACATGCTGTCGTGGCTGTCGTGCCAATCGGCCCGCTTCACCCGTCTGGGCGGCGTCGCGGCGACGTGCGGATTGACAACGAGAAGACAGTCATTGCTCACGGGGCCGGCGCGTGCCGCAGGATGCGCTTGCGCTCGCGGACGTCGATGCGCACGCGGCTGTTGCGGGCAAACCGCGACACCTCCCGTGCCGCAACCGCCCCGATCTTGCCGAGACAGACCTCCGCGACCATCCGATCGAAGCGGCCAGTACGAGGCCGCCGGCGGCAGAACGGCCGTGATCGTCGTCGATCGTCTCTATGCGAGACCAGCCAAGGGCTGTCAGGCGATCGCGCATCGCATATTGAAGTATGCTGCTCTCACGATTGTGCGGTGACCCGATGGGCTGACGACTGCCGCACATACAGGATCGCTTTGCGCTCCGGATGGTGCGGCCCAATCTTCTCATGCATCATGATCCGCGCCCTCCCATTGTACGGCACCCTCGCCGTCGACGTGCCCGAGGATCAGGCTGACCATCAGCTTCGTCACTGGATCGGCGCGTCTCGGCCGGCAGCGCCTGCCGTCGCGGCGTCTGCACCGTGTTGGCGTCGTTCGGCTTCGAGAACAGATCGAACTGGTATGTCGTGGGCTGGCGCGGCATGGACATCTCCCCGATTCGCGTGAGAGCCCAATGCTGCTCCCCATCTCCGGCGATTGCGAGGGGACACCTATGTCATGCTGCGTGTTTCGGTAAGTCCCGGACGCCGATTTCACTAAGTCCCGGACAGTGATGGAGTGCACCCCCAGACTGAGACAAGGCAAATCGCGGACAGTTTCCCTGCAAGAGAGGAAACTGGGGCATGGCCGG
>NZ_JBVVQE010000087.1:0-25912 GCF_055811435.1 Mesorhizobium sp. WSM4837 | reverse complement strand
CCGATATTGGCATTGATCTTGACCAGGAAATTGCGGCCGATGATCATCGGCTCGCTCTCCGGATGGTTGATGTTGGCTGGAATGATAGCCCGCCCGCGCGCCACCTCGTCGCGCACGAATTCCGGTGTGACGAAATCGGGGATCGCTGCGCCGAAGGCTTCGCCGTCGCGGTCAAGCTTGCCGCGCAGGATCTCGCGACCAAGGTTTTCGCGGATGGCCACGAACTCCATTTCAGGCGTGATGATGCCGGCGCGCGCATAGGCAAGCTGGGTCACCGCCTTGCCCTGCTTGGCCCTGAGTGGCCGGCTGCAAATGGGAAACTCCGGCGTCAGGCGCTCGCCCGCCGCAAATCCGTTGTCCTCCGGCCGGACGTGGCGGCCGTCATAGTCCTCGACATCGCCGCGTGCCGTGATCCATTCGTGGCGAAGTCGGGCAAGGCCCTTTTCGATACTGATTTCGAGGGTGGGGTCGGTATAGGGGCCGGACGGATCGTAAACGGTGACGGGCGGCTCACCGGCCGTCGGATGGACGGAGATTTCGCGCATCGGCACCCTGATCTGCGGGTGGATGGCACCGGGCCTGTGGATTTTCCGCGAGGCGGGCAGTCGTCCCGTCGAAACCACCGGAGTGAGGGCATTCATCGTGAGGCTCCTTTGCTCATGCATTGGAGACCCAGTTCTGTGCCGGAAGGATGAAAAGACGCTTCTGTTGACCTGCCGAAACAGGACCTCGGGCGTAAACTCCCGCAAAGCGCTTGCACCGTCCCTACGCCAGTATGAACTGGATCAGGTTCAACGGGTCACTGCGCCGCGAAAGCCAGCAGTATCTCAGCCCCTTGCCGGGACTCCCCTGGTGAATGCCCCAGGTTGAACGGGCCGGCTCCGATTTGTCAAGCGCATTCGGGTCCGGCCGAAAGCAGCTATCGCCTAGCTGGCGGCATCCGTTATCCGCTCAAGGCGTTTTTCAAGCGTCGGTTCTCCCGCATCTATCCGGCGCTGCTGGTTTTCGTCCTCGCTTCGAAGGTTGCCTTGTCCGGCACGTTTGTCGCCTTCAAATGGAAAGCGGCGCTGACGGCGCTGACATTCACCTACAACTATGCCGGAATTCTCGTCAGCCGCGCCGGCGCGCTCGACCATATCTGGTCGCTGTGCGTCGAAGAACATGCCTATGTCATCCTGGCGCTGATCAGCTTTGTTGTTTCGGGGCGTGCCCGTGTCGTCATGCTGCTCAGCGCGCTGTCGGTGCTGGCCATGGCGAACGGTGCGATTTCCTACTGGGTCTTCGGGATGGACTACGAGACGACCTATTGGCGAACCGACGTGCGAATCGCCTCGATCCTGCTATCGGCGGTGATATGCCTGCTCAAGGCCGGCGACAGGCTGCCGGCGTTGTTCAAGGGGCCGCATTTCGCCATTGCGGCGACCGTCGGAGCGGTTCTTCTGTTCATGGATGCGGTGCCGCCGATCCACTTTCTGGTCGCGGTGCCGCTGTTGGCGCTCGCCGTCAATTCGCTCGACTTCAGCACTCGGTATCTGACCGGATTTTTGTCTTCCTGGCCGATGGCGACGCTGGGGCTGTGGTCGTATTCCGCTGTATCTGTGGCAGCAGCCGTTCTAAAAATTCGTCTATGCGCAGGGCAGTGCGCCGCTGCTGATGCTGGCCGGCGCGCTTGCGCTTTGTGGAGCTATTACATCGTCGAAAAGCCGGCTCGCGCCTGGCTGAACCGCAACTGATAGAGCTGTTGCCTCAGCCGGTGATCCGCCTGGTGTAGTAGCGGACTGCCTTCTTGCCGCCGTGGATCACCGCGTCGACGACCTCGACGAAGCCGAGCGCGGCGTGAAAGGCATCCGAAGCCGGATTGGGCGGTTCGGCATTCACCTCGCAAGTGACGATGGTCTGGCCGGCACGCGAAACATGTTCGAATAGATCTTCATAGAGCCTGCGGGCATGGCCGCGGCCACGCGCTTCTCCCGCGACGACGATACGGTCGACATAGACAAAGCGCGGATAGCGCTCGCGAAACCACAGGAAGTTCGGACTGTCGTAGCGGGCGTCCTGGTCGAACGTCATGATGAAGGCTTCGAGCGCACCGATGCGACGCGCATAAAACGCTTCGCCGAGCAGGAAGGACAGGCGTTCCGGCTCAAGCCACGACCTGCTGCGGCGTCAGTTTGGCAAGGCGCTGCACCATCTCGGCGCGATCGGTGCTGTCGGCGTCCGGGCGGCTTGCCTTCATAAGTTTCGGGCACGTGGATCGCACCTTCCATCGCCGAGCGAATGGCGGCGGCCAGATCGCTCTTGCGCGCCGATTTCGGGACGAAGCCGGCTGCGCCGTAGGACAGCGCTTCGGAAATGATCTTGGGCTCCTCATGTCCCGAAGCGATGACCACCGGCAGGCGCGGATAGCGGGTCCGAAGCTGCAGCAGCCCGTCGAAGCCATGCACATCGGGCATCCTGAGGTCGAGCAGCGCAGAGATCGAATGGCAGTCCGCTGCGACTCAGACACTAGTCCTTCAAGATGACCCAAACAGAACAAGAATCTTACTGAACCGAACTGATTTTGCAATGACGGTCGCCGAAGATGATTCTGAACCACTGAGGAAACTTGACGAGTGCCTGGACGAAGCGTCCAGGCATTTCTCAGCCGTTCTTGCCGTGCCTCCGAAGCTCTCGATCTCGAGCGCTCATCGCAATGAGGGTAGCACAACAGGGTCAAGATGGGGCCGAGAGACATGTCCTGGACGAGTTATTCAGTGGCATTGCTAAGCGCCCTATGGAAGCCTCGCTGATCAGGCTATGAAGTCCAGCAACCAATGTCCGGGCATGATCGTCCGGGACCACATCTTGAACATCGTAATGCCAGACACCGAGGCCTCCAGTCGGGCCTCCGACATTCAGATTCGCTCCGTTAGAACGAGCTTTGGAATCGCAGCACGCCGCCGAGGCTGTTCCTTTTGCCGACGTGAGCCGGGTTCATTCCGGAACGGTCGACGGCAGCGAACTTGGCGTAATGGGCATAATCGACTTCGGCTGTGACTGTGAAACCTGGAATGACCATATAGGCGACGTTTGCAGCCAGTCCGGAGTCCCTGAGCTGATCACCCGAGACCTGAAGGTTGAACGAAGTTTTCTCGTTTAACGTGTAAGTGGCGCCCGCCCAGAAAGCCCAGTTGCCGCTCCAAATTTTGTAGAAGCCGCGACCGTGAGCGGCGACCGCGTTGGTTGGGTCATCGTTGAGATTGCCAATGGAGCCGTAGCCGAACATTCCGAATAGCGACAGGTCATCTGTGACATTGACATCGACTCGGAGCTTGCCGGCCAAAGCTTCGTAGTCGCTGTCACGAGCGATTACGCCGGTGATCGCGCCCCAGCCCTGCGTCTGTTTCACGCCGAAGACGACGTGCGGAACATGGCTGTCGATAGTACCGACTACACCCGACCCTTGTTCAAGTGAAACCAGAGCCGAAAAGCCATTATCGGCATCGAAGTAATACTGAGCCGCGTTGGTATCGAAGTCGCCGTACGGAACGAGTACGTTATTGAGCACGTTTCCGGCGTAGCCTGTAAACGTGTCGAAGGCCGACTCGTCCTTGCCAACTCGGAGGCCACCAAGCTGGATCCAGGCGGAAGTCAACTTGACGCCGCTGTTGAAGCTATAGTTGTGAGGGCTTTCCGGACCCGGATAAGCGTTGTGGTTGCCGAAGTTCACGCGAGTCTCAGTATAGGTCTTCAGTGCGCCTAGTTCGGTCTCCTGGCGCGTCCAAGTTTTGAACGTGAAACGCGTGTTGTTTCGCCAGGTGCCCTGAGCCTCGCCAGTTCTCACATCGGAGGTTCTTATCCCGTCATACGATCGGACATCGCTGAGGCCGACGTCGTAACGGATGTAGCCGCCGATGCGCACGCAGGTCTCGGTGTCGGGGATATGGAAGTAGCCCGAACCGTAGACGTCGCAGATCTTGACGTATTCGGTCGGATCCGGCGCGGAGACTTCGTCCGTCGCGCGAGCGACGGAAACGGAGATCAGGGCCGCAACTGAGCCGAGAAGAAGGCTGCTTACGTTCATTCTGGATCTCCAGTTCAAAGAATAAAAGGCGGACGCGTCAAAGGGCGAACTGGCGGCCTATCCCAGGACCAAAAACATGTGCATCTCGGTCCTCTTTCGTACCTGAGGAATGCGCGATACTAAGTTGACTAGAGGGAGTTCCGGTGTGAGTAAGCCAAGTTATACTGTACTTTGCTTTATCGCAGTTCGACTTATGGAATAAACAACTGTGGTTGGCTATCAACTGCCCGAAGGAGGTGAGATTCGACCTCCGTCCGGATCCAAGAAAAGGAAAAATCGCCTATTGCCTTGCCGCGCTTCCCACACCGTTCCTCAAATTCTTTCAGTACATCGTGGATTCAGCATTTCTGAACCAATATTCATCTCCGTTATCTGTGAGTTGGCCGTCGGCGTTAGATGCGGAGCAGCAAGCGACGTGCCATCCTGAAGAGGTAGCTCCGCGCTGACACGTAAATTGGCCGGCGCAACTTCGTCGCGCTCCCTTCTTTTTGCTTTTTGGGGGTCAGGCTGAGCACCGAGCAGACGTTTTGGGACACGGTTCGTATGTTCGATATGTGACACTTTCGTTCGATACCGACAGCACCTGTTTGCTGTGAAGCTCGGGTCGAGACAGCATGCGGCGGCGCCGCTCGGTACGTCAGGCGGGAGCCCCGCTGCAGCACACATCTGGATCGTGCCAAGGATGGCCCGTTTCGTTTTGCAGCGGCGCAATCGTTCACACCCCCGTGCGACTCACCTAGCGCCCATTGCGGATCGGATGGATGCATGCTCACGAGAGAGTAGTGTGGTTGGTTGCAGGGCCACCGCCTTGTTCGGTCAAACAGGCCAACTCTCGACAGATCACGGTTTAGGTCTTATATAAACGCCCTAAAAAGAGTTAAGGTCGTTTATATGAGACAAACATGCGCTCAACAGTGACAGATACATTGCCTCCCAGAGTCAAGAGGGCGCTTGGCAAGCTCGGCGCCGACATTGCGCTCGCCCGTAAGAAGCGCAGCCTGACCGTGATGATGATGGCGGAACGACTGGGTGTCGCAAAGAGCACCTATCTGAAGATCGAAAAAGGAGACCCGACCGTCGCTATGGGGGCCTACGCCATGACCTTTTTCGTTTTGGGCTTTGATGAGGCTTTGGCGCAGATCATCGACGCGCATCGCGATGAGCAAGGCCTGCTCCTCGACGCTGAACGTTTGCCCAAGAGGGTAAGGGTGCGGAAGCCACCGGGTGCAATATGAGACGTTCTATTGCTGTTCACATTGGCGAAGAAGCGATGCTACTGGGTACGTTGCGCTATGATCAGCAGGGTGCGCGCGAGAGCGCTGCCTTTGAATATGATGCAGGTTGGCTGAGAGCAGCGGAAGGCTTCTCGATCGAACCCGGTCTGCCACTCGTTACTGGCCCTCAATTCCATCGAAGGACCGGCGACGGATCCGTGTTCCACAACGCGATCGCCGACACGGAGCCGGACGGATGGGGCCGGCGTGTCATCCAGCGCGACCACGCCAAGCGTCGCCAAGAGGCGCGCCGGGCGGGAAATGTCGCCGAAACGCGGCCTCTGAACGCGATGGATTACCTCTTGGCAGTGGACGACATGAGCCGCATTGGTGCGCTCCGGTTGAAGGACGAAGAAGGGCGTTACCAAAGAACGACCGAGGAGGGTCGACGCACCACGCCGCCGCTCATTGAAATCGGTCGACTCCTCGCGGCCACGCACGCCGTCGAGACAAACACCGAGACGGCAACGGATCTCGCCTATTTGCGTGGACGTGGCACGTCCCTTGGGGGCCTTCGTCCGAAATGCTCTGTCGTCGACGATGACGGACGCCTCGCTATCGGTAAGTTTCCGAGCGTTGCCGACGATCGATCTGTCACAAAAGGCGAAGTGCTCGCTATGAAGTTGGCCAGAAAAGCCGGCGTGGATGCTGCTGAGACACGTCTGCTCGACAGCGACGGCGCCCCTGTCGCGCTCATACGGCGTTTCGATAGGACTCCGAACGGCAATCGACTCATGTATATCTCGGCCGCCACGATGATCGGCGCAGAGTCAGGGGACGTTGGCGAGCATAGCTATACTGAACTTGTGGATGTGCTTCGTCAGCACGGCAGCCAGCCAGCGGCCAACATCGAAGAGCTTTGGCGGCGCATCGCGTTCTCGATCCTTATCACCAATGTCGATGACCACCTCCACAATCACGGCTTTCTCCATGTGCATCGCGGGCAATGGCGCCTGGCGCCTGCATTCGACATCAACCCGTTCCCTGAGCGCGTGCGAGAGCTGAAAACCTGGATATCCGAGGAAACTGGGCCCGAAGCGACTGTCGACGCACTGATGTCGGTAATCGCTTATTTCCGGATCAGGAGTGATCGAGCGAAGACGATACTCGCAGAAGTCGAAAAGGCGGTCGCGTCATGGCGGGAGGAGGGGCGGGCGCTTGGGATGACCCCCCAAGAACTCGATAGCTTCACCGACGCGTTCGAACATCGGGAACGGCAAGCCGCCCAACGGCGCAGCAATGATCCCTGAAAGCTTGCCGTTCGCGGTTAAGATGGCGTCCTGCAAGGGCGTCAAGGCGACTGGTTCTCCGTTTCGCCCACCCTCACTCCATGTCCGGCGCCGAAAGGTCGAGCGCCAGCGCCGTCTTCGAACAGGCCTGGTTCCGGCTGGCCCAACGCCAGCCGGTAGCGAGTCAGATACTCTTCTGCCAGTCTCTGAGCCGCACAGCGCTGCTGAAGCGCACGTCGAACGTGATGCTGATCGGCTTGTGCGCAGGCGCGACCACCAGCGCTCGAAGCCCATGCCCTCCTTCTTGCCGTCGCGCGCCGCATCGAAGATGGCCCAGAACGGACCGTTCCTGCCCCCGGCCTCGAGCCCCGCGGCGGCATGGGTATTCGCGAGAGAGCGCCGGACGCATAGGCTCCGCGTACTGGCGATGCGGCCTTCGCGCTGCTTGAAATCGACCGGCGCGGCAGAACGCGATCGCTAACGCGATCACGTCACCTGGGAGGACGAGAAAAGATTGTTGAGGCACGGGTACGAGCTGCCTCAGTCGTTCGTTCGATCGACAGCACTGTGTGCGGAGGACGCTCTCCATCATGCAGTGCCAGGAGACGCTGGCCGATTTCCTTGTCCGCTGCCGTGAGCCGATGATTCAGGCGAAGAAAGTCCATCCAGGTTGGCGTGCGGAATGTCTCTGTCCAAATCGAAGGCGTTTGAAGATTTCGCTGGAGTGTCCAGTTTCGCGCACCGGCGCGGCTCTGAACATGGCGCCTTGCGCGCATGTAGCCCAGAAAGGTCTCGATATTCTCTTCGGCTATAAGATACTCGACCTTGACGACTATGGGGCCGCTCCTGGGCTTCAACTCGAGTGCGAGCTCCGGCGGGTGAAAATCCGAACTTTCCTGATCCGTTTCTTCCCATGGACGGACCGGCAACAGTATCCCCGCAGCTGCAACCAGCAACAGAGCGCCTGCGGCGCCCTCCAGAGCCCAGGCTAAGGAGTAGTCCTGTGCGACAGTACCCCAGATCCAGCTGCCGGCCGCCATACCCCCTGCGCTCAGGGCGTAATATATCGACAGTGTGCGGCCGACGACCCACCTTGGGCTTGCCAGCTGCACCGACACGTCGATGCCCGTCCAGGTGATAAGCCAACCCGCGCCACCAAGTGCCAGCGAAATGGCCGCCACGGCGACCGATGATGTGAGTGCAAGGGAAAGGCAACATGCTGCACAAGCAACAGAGGCGAACGATACCAGTCTGTTTTGAGAGGTGATCCGCCTTAGAAAGCTATTGCTCATGCCCGCGACGAAAGCACCCATGCCGAAGCCGGCCAGCAAGATGCCGTAGACGATTGGGCCGCTTTTCAGCTGATCCCGGACGACTAGTGGGAGTAGCGCAAGGATGGAGATGCTTGCCAGCCCGAACAAGGTTGCACGGGCAATCGCTGCCCTGATCTCCAAGGACAATACCGTGAAGCGCACTCCGTCATGAATTGCCATCGTCATTCGCTCACGAGGGAGAGGCGAAGTGCGAACCTTCCATTTGGTGCGCCATATCGCGCCGAGAGGGACCAGATCGCTCAGCGCGGCCAGGGCGAAAGCGGCGAGCGGCCCAAAGAAGGCCAGCATCGTCCCACCCAAAGCGGGTCCTATGCTGCGTATGATGTTGTATCCGACAGACATCAGCGTCACTGCGGCCGGAATGTCGCGCTTGTCCAGGATATCGCCGACCGAGGCATGCCAGGCCGGATCATTCAGAGCGAAGCCGCAGCCAGCCAGAAAGCCCAATCCAAGTAGGAGCCAGGGATCGACAAATCCCAGGCCCACCGAAATCATCAGCGTCGTTGATGCCAATGCTATCAGGCAGTGCCCCGCAAACATAACCCATCGGCGGCTGAAGTTGTCGGCGATGGCTCCGGCAAGAATTGAGAGGAAGAATACCGGCAACGTGGATGCGGCCTGCACGAGTGCAACCATCAGATCCGAAGCGGAAATCGTGGCCATCAGCCAACTGATGGCGACCGTTTGCACGAGCCACCCGAGGCTGGATATTTGCGTGGCCGTCCAGATCGAGCGAAACACCGGGTTCCGAAATGGAGCCAGCGTTGTTGAGACAGGCAGATGAGCATTTTTTTCGGACTGCATGACGTTTGATGCCTTCGAGGGGCCGCTTATTCAATTCACGGCTGCCACTACTGCCGTTACGATGTTGACCAATAAGGGCCGACATATCGAGGATGACTTCATCGCAATGAGGAGTTGGATACCTCCGCTCTCCTGGACTGGCGCCAACCACTCCTCGCCCAGCAAAGTAGCGTTGCCGATCGTCCTGCTCGAGAAAATCGTCTGCAGGGTTTTAGCTCTCGCGTCACCGAACCGGCGCCCATGCAGCTTGCCGGCGACTATTTTTTCGCATTGGGCCCGTTTTGCTAGTGTCATTCGTGACAAATCCTGTGCATGGCCGTCGTACCGCTAAATTCCGAGGATGAGGGCGCCTCCAGTGAGACCGGCACCCGCCGCCGCAAGGAGAATCTTTTCGCCCGGCCGAAACGGCTGCGCCCGATGCGATAGCGAGAGCGAAAGCGGGATGGTCGCGGCGGAAGAGTTGCCGTACTCGGCAATCGTCTTGACGATTGCTTGATCCGCTATTCCGAGGTTCCTCCCGACCACATCGAAAATGCGGACATTGGCCTGGTGTGGCACGAACCGATCGATGTCTTGCGACCGCATTCGGGCAGCAGAGAGGGCCTCCTGCGAGCAGCGAGACATCATCTCCACGGCCTTCGCGAACACTTCGCGGCCGTTGGCGATCGTCATGCGGGTCTGCCCGAGGTCCATGCCGCCGTGGAACGGTGTGTCGCTTCCTCCGGCGGGAATCTGGATCAGCCCGTAGCGCGAGCCGTCCGAAGCCAACGCGGCGCCGAGAATGCCCCGATCCGGCTCTTCGCACGGGGCAATCACCACGGCGCCGGCGGCATCGGCAAACAGCACCGCGCTTGCGCGCTCGACTGGATTGATGCGGCGACTGAGGATGTTGGCGGCGATGACCAAGGTCGCTTTGCCATGGAGGCGGGTGAATCCGTCGGCAAACATCAGGGCATAGATGAAGCCGGCGCAGGCGCCTGTGAGGTCGACCGCACCGGCGCGGCCTAAGCCCAGGCGATGTGCTACCAGCGGCGCGCTGGGCGGCAGAAGGTGATCGGGTGTCGAGGTGGCAAGCAGCAGAAGACCGATGTCGCCACGGTCGATGCCGGCATTCGCCAGCGCCATGTCGCCGGCGTGCGCGGCAAGACCCGACAGCGTGTCTTGGTCCGTTGCCCAGAAGCGCGAGCGTATCCCGGTCCGCTGCTCGATCCAGCCGGGCTCAAGCCCGAGACGGATTTCGATTTCCTGGTTCTCCACCTTTCGGGCCGGCGCATGATCGCCAAACCCGAGAAAGCGCGACGATCTGCTCATGCGCTCGGACCGAAGCGTTCGCCGGCCTCTTCGAAGGCGTCATACAATCCGTCGAGTTCCTCTCCGGTGATGCAATAGGGCGGCAGAACATAGAGCACATTACCGAGCGGGCGCACGAGCAGGCCGCGCTCGAGGAAAAAAGCGCGCAGCTTTGGTCCGATCTCGGCCAGATAGCCGGCCGAGCCGGCGCGCAGATCGAGAGCTGCGATCGTGCCGGTCGCCCGGCAATCTGTGAAGTTGGCATTGTTGCGAAAGCGTCGAAGCCCGACGGCTTGCCCGGCGCTCAAGGCCGCAATCCGCTCGGCCACCGGCTCGTCCCGCCAGATCTCGACATTGGCGAGTGCTGCCGCGCAAGCGATCGGATTGGCGGTGTAGGAGCTCGAGTGGAAAAAGGTCTTCTGCCGATCTTGGGAGTAATGGGCCTGGAAGATGGCATCGGTCGCGAGTGTGGCCGCGAGTGGGATTGCGCCTCCGCTCAAGCCCTTCGAGGTGCATAGTATGTCCGGAGAGATCAGCGCCTGCTCGCAGGCGAACGTGCTTCCGGTGCGCCCCCAGCCGGTCATCACCTCGTCGGCGATCAGGAGCGTGCCGAAGGCCTCAGTGATCTTTTTCAATTCGGCCAGAACCCAGGCCGGATACATCAACATGCCGCCGGCGCCGAGCACCAGCGGCTCGACGATCAGCGCGGCGGCGCGGCGGTCGCGCGAGAAAGCCTCGAATCCATCCAGCGTTTCCTGCTCGCGCCCTGCGGCCGGAAACGGAATGGTGTCGACCTCGAACAGCAGGGGTTCGTAGGCGGCGTTGAACACGCCGCGGGCTCCGACGCTCATCGTGCCGATCGTGTCGCCATGATAGCTGTGTTCCATGACGACGATGCGCGAACGCGGCGCGCCGATATTGCGGTAATAGCCGAGCGCCATCTTCAGCGCGACTTCGACGGACGTGGATCCACTGTCGGAATAGAAGACCCAGTCGAGGCCTGCCGGCACTATTTCGATCAGCGCCGAGGCCAATTGCTCTGCCGGCTGATGGGTGAGACCGGCGAAGATCACCTGGTCGAGCATCTCAGTCGCATTCCGGATTGCTTCCATGATCCGTGGATGGCGGTGCCCGTGGGTGACCACCCACCAGGAGGAGATTGCATCGAGGATATGCCTTCCGTCATTCGTCTCTAGCCAAGCCCCTTCCGTGCGGATAACGGACGGCATGGCCGGCTCGATCGCGTGCTGGGTGAATGGATGCCAGACCGGCGACCGCGACATCATTCGCCTCCGGCAATCTTGGCGAGGTCGAAGCCGGCAAACATCGCCTTCCGCAGAGTTTCGCGCGTCAACGGAACGAGGTGTGGCAGCCTGCCGAGCTGACGCACCGCGCCGAATTCGGTGATTGTCCTTTGCGTATCGGCTACCTCTTCGCCGATGAAGGCGATGCCGATCAGCGGGATGGAGCGAACCCGCAGGGCTTCGATCGACAGCAGAGTGTGGTTGATCGTGCCGAGCTCGGTGCGGGCGCACAGAATGACCGGCAGCCGCCATTCAGCGAAGATGTCAATAAATCTTGTCTGTCGGTTGATCGGCACCATCAGTCCGCCAGCGCCTTCGATGACGAGCGGTGTCGGCAGGACCGGAAATGCAAGATCGGCAGCCTCAATCGAGACGCCGTCAATTTCGGCTGAACGATGCGGTGACAGCGGGCTCTTCAAGCGGTGAGCTTCCGGCAGCACGCGCCCTGACGGCAGGCCGGCGAGCCGTTCAACCGCCTCACTATCGGTCTCCTCATCGAGACCCGATTGCACCGGCTTCCAGTAAAAGCCGTCGAGCAGCCCGGCGAGCCCAGCCGAAAACACGGTCTTCCCTATTCCGGTGTCTGTTCCGGTGACGACGATACGCGTGGTCATGCCGTGCCCAACACCTCGACGAGCGTCTCGACCATGGCCGAAATGTCAGGCTTGCCGACATTCAGCGTCAGCGAAATGCGCAGCCGCGACGTGCCCTCCGGCACGGTCGGCGGGCGAATGCCGCGTATGTCGAAGCCGCGGGCCTGCAGTGCCGCCGCCATCACCATGGTGCGGCTGACGTCACCAATGACAAGTGGCTGGATCTGCGAGCCGCTGCGCGCCACGCCACAGCGCTCGGCCAGTTGGCGGCCCGCGAAGGCAATGTACTCATGCAGCTGAACGCGGCGCATCGGCTCATCGACCAGGATTGCGAGCGCTTCGCGCGCCGCCACCGCCATTAGCGGCGATGGCGCGGTGGCGTAGATAAAGGGCCGGCAGCGGTTGACAATATAGTCGCACAGCACTCCCGGCCCAGTGACGAGTGCGCCGGATGCGCCGAGCGCCTTGCCGCATGTGTGGAGCGCGACAATGTTGTCGCGGCCCTCGAAAGCGGCGGCCAGCCCCCGGCCGTCCGGTCCCCAGACGCCGGTGGCATGTGCCTCGTCGACCACTATGAATGCCTCGTACCGATCGGCAAGCCCGACCAGGCTCTCCATCGGCGCCCAGTCGCCATCCATGCTATACAGGCTTTCGACTGCGATCCAGATATGCCCCATGCCACCTTCGGCGCGCCAGCGCCTGATCGCGTCCTCAAAAGCATTTATGTCGTTGTGCGTGGCCGGCCTGAACTCGGCGCGTCCAGCCCGCGCCCCTTCATGCATGCTGGCATGCGCGAGTTCGTCGAGGATCAGCAGGTCGCCCTTCTGCGGCAGGGCGCTCAGCAGGGCGAAGTTGGCGATGTAGCCGCTGCCGAAGAACAGCGCCCGTTCGGCCCCGAAGAACGCCGCCGCATCTGCCTCTAACGCCTCATGTTCCGGCGCGTTGCCGCGCAGGAGCCGCGATCCGGTAGCGCCGACCGGGGTGCCCCCCTCGATTGCCGCCCCGACTGCATCGCCAAGTCTCTTCGAGGCAGCAAGCCCGAGATAATCGTTGGACGAGAAGTCGAGCCCGGCGCGCGGCGCCAGCGTCCGCAGCCGGCCCTTGCGTGCCAGACCCTGCAGGGTTGCTTCATAGCGGGCAAGCGGCGGCTCGTTCATCTTGCCTCGCGTGGCATCGGCTCAATGCCGAGACGCCTGAATAGACGATTATCCTTGTCCTCGCCGGGATTGTCCGCCGTCAGCAGCATGTCGCCGACAAAGATCGAATTGGCGCCGGCAAAGAAGCACAGCGCCTGCGTTTCGTCGCTCATCGCCGTCCTGCCGGCGGAGAGCCTTACATAGGACTTCGGCATCATGATGCGGGCGAGCGCAATGGTGCGGACGAAATCGATCGGATCGATGGGCTCGGCCTCGGCAAGCGGCGTGCCTTCGATGGGGATGAGCATGTTGATCGGCACGCTTTCCGGCGGCTCGGGCAGGTTCGCGAGTGTGACCAGCATGTCGATGCGATCGGCCTTTTCCTCTCCCATCCCGACAATGCCGCCGCAGCAGACCTTCATGCCAACCTCGCGCACGTGCCCAAGTGTTTCCAGCCGGTCGGCAAAGGTCCTGGTTGAAACAACCTCGCCGTAATAGCGCTCGGACGTGTCGATGTTGTGGTTGTAGTAGTCGAGACCGGCCGCCTTCAGGCGCTGCGCCTGACTGAGGTCCAGCATACCGAGCGTCATGCAGGTCTCCATGCCGAGCGCCTTCACGCCCTCGATCATGGCGACCACGGAGCCCATGTCGCGTTCCTTCGGACTGCGCCATGCGGCGCCCATGCAATAGCGGGTGGCGCCGGCGTCCCGCGCCTTGATCGCTTCGGCAATGACACGCTCCACCTCCATCAGCTTGGACGCCTTCAGGCCGGTTTCGTAATGTGTAGACTGGCTGCAATAGCCGCAATCCTCCGGGCATCCGCCGGTCTTGATGCTGAGCAGCCGCGACAGCTGCACCCGGTTGCGATCGAAGTTCTGGCGGTGGATTGTCTGAGCCAGGAAGAGCAGGTCATTGAACGGCATCCCGTGGATAGCCTCGGCCTCTTTGCGGTTCCATCGGGATAGTGCCCCCTCGATCGATTGCATGGCTTGCTTCACGTCGCACTCCGAGTTCGTTCCAATCGTCATCATCAAAAGCTTTGTCGCTGGTCCAACAGCACGTGCAGGAGGCTGTCGACCCTCCTCGGGTTCGCTATGATCGTCGATCAGCCCGATGAGCCTGAACCAGTTGGAGGGTGCGCCGCACGAAGATGCAGGCTCGCATGGAGCAGTTCCTGCGTCGGCGCGCTCCAGCGGAGGTGGGAATGCTTTTCATTCCATCTCCATCAGTTCAAGCGCGCGCCGATGCGCCGGCATATCCAGGCCGATGTCGAGGATAGGCGCGCTGTGTGTCAGCCATCCGACTGAGATGAGGTCGACCCCCGTCGCAGCAATCGACGGAGCCGTTTTCGGCGTCACCCGACCGGAAGCCTCGGTGATGGCGCGGCCACCGACGATTGCCACGGCGCGGGCAAGGTCCTCAACCGACATATTGTCGAGCAGCACTGCGTCGACTCCCAGCGTGAGCGCTGTATCGAGCTGCTCAAGGGTCTCGACCTCGACCTCGATCTTCACCATGTGGCCTGCGGTGGCGCGCGCCCGCTCTATTGCCGTGCGAATGTCGCCGGCGATCGCGATGTGGTTGTCCTTGATCAGCACGGCGTCGTCGAGCCCGAAGCGGTGATTGGCGCCGCCGCCGACGCGTACCGCATATTTCTCCAGCGCGCGCAGGCCGGGCGTCGTCTTTCGCGTGCACACGATCTTCGCCTTGTGGCCACGCACGGCCTCGACCATCGTCGCTGTGGCAGTGGCGATGCCGCTCAGGCGGCACAGAAAATTGAGCGCCGTGCGCTCGGCCGTGAGCAGGCCTCGCGCCGGTCCGCACAACTTGGCGATAGTCTCGCCCGCCGCGACATCGCTGCCGTCAGCTCGCCAGATGTGCATGTCGATCGCAGGCTCGACGAGCATGAAGGCGAAGGCGGCCAGATCGAGACCGGCAACGATGCCCATCTGTCGCGACTTGAGCACCAAGGTGGCCGTGCGATCACGCGGGATCACGGCGTCGCTGGTCAGATCACCGCATCTGCCCAGGTCTTCGAGAAGAGCACCGCGCACGATCGGCTCGATCAGGGTTGAGGGAAGGGGTGAGAACGAATTCATGTCAGGGTGCTCCGTATCGGCGCCCGCCAGCTGAGTGCGACGGCGGTCTGTATTGCGCTGCGCAGTGTCAGCCGTGACTGGCGCGCATCTGCATCGCGTCCGGGGAAATCGGAACGACAGTGCGAGCCGCGGCTCTCTTCGCGCCGCAGGGCCGCAATGGCGATCATCAGCGCGACCAAGGCGGGGCCGGAGGCAGCGCTGTCGTGAGCTGCGATCGGCAACAGGGCCGCCACCCCGTCGCGTAGCGTCTCGCTATCGCGGATGATGCCGAGCGCGGCCGAGACGATTGGGCGGATGCCGGAGGCGTCTGGCCGTCGAGGCACGAATGCGGAACACACGCGCGGACGCCGGGTGTGTGATACGTCGGCGACGCTTTCAGCAACCCAGCTCGCTGTGACCGCCGCTTCGATAAGCGAGTTGCTGGCGAGTCGGTTCGCGCCGTGCAGACCGGTGCATGCGACCTCGCCACATGCCCACAATCCCTCGATGGAGCTGCGGCCGGCAGCGTCTACAGCGACACCGCCCATGTGATAATGTGCCGCCGGACGCACCGGGATCGGGTCGGTCGCGGGATCGATGCCGGCCTGGTGGCACAAATCGGCGATCGCCGGAAAGCGCTTGTCAAATCTGAGGCCGAGACATTGCCTTGCGTCCAGGAACACACGGCGTCCGACAGCGAGCTGATGCCAAACCGCGCGCGCAACCACGTCGCGAGGCGCAAGCTCGCCCCCGGGGGTTTCAGCGAGGAAACGCTCTCCTTGCTCGTCGATGAGCACAGCACCCTCGCCGCGCACCGCTTCGCTCACCAGCGGCATCGGCCGCCGCGGACCCTCGAGGGCGGTCGGGTGGAACTGCACGAATTCCAGGTCGGCGAACTCCGCCCCGGCACAGGCGGCGAGCGCGAGCCCCTGTCCACATGAGCCAGGCGGGTTTGTCGTATCGCTAAACAAGCCGCCGATGCCGCCGGTCGCCAGGACCGCGCGGCGCGTTGGCAAGGCGATTGCGCCCGTGCACCCGGCCGCGACCACGGCGATAATCGCCCCGTCTTCCACGACAAGCCGGCGGGCCTCCACGTTTTCCAGAATAGTGATGGAGGCTGTGCGCCGTGCCGCGGCGATCAGCGCGCGGACCAGCTCGCGACCGGTGGCATCGCCCGCCGCATGCACGATCCGCCGCTGCGAGTGCGCCGCCTCAAGCCCGAGCCGCAACGCGCCGTCAGCGCGTCGGTCGAATGCGACACCGAAGCGCTCTAGAGTCCTGATCGCTTCAGGTGCAGCTCGGACCGTTCGCCGCACCGTCGTCACGTCGCAGAGACCGTCGCCGGCCGCGACGGTGTCACAAAGATGAAGTTCGGGACTGTCCTCGCCGCCGACACTTGCCGCAAGACCGCCTTGGGCGAGCTCGCTGCAGGCTCCGGTTCCCAGCCCCGCATTGGACAGAAGCACAACCGGTTCCGGCGCCAGATGAAGCGCCGTCATCAGGCCTGCCACACCGGCGCCGATGATGACCGGCGCCCCGCCGATGTCATGAACGTCGAGGCTCATATGGAAAGCATACGCTCGACCGAGCGGCGCGCGCGCCCTGCAATCCCGGGATCGATCCGAACCTCATGCCGGTTCTCCTCGAGTGCGACGCGAATGTTAGCCAGCGTGATGCGCTTCATGTGCGGACAGAGATTGCAGGGGCGGACGAACTCGACGTCGGGATGCGCGATCGCGATATTGTCGCTCATCGAACATTCCGTCATCAACACTACGCGGGGTGGTTTTTCCCGCTCGACATAATCCGACATGGCCGCGGTGGAACCCGAAAAATCCGCCTCTGTGACAACGTCCGGGGGGCATTCGGGATGGGCCAGCACGATGACACCCGGATGTGCGGCGCGCAGTTCGCGAATATCGGCCGGGGTGAAGCGCTCATGCACCTCGCAACGACCCTTCCAGGCGATGATCCCGACCTTCGTCTCGGCGGCGACGTTCTTGGCGAGATATTCGTCGGGCAGCATGATCACACGCGGCGCGCCGAGCGATTCCACCACCGCCTTTGCGTTGCCCGAGGTGCAGCAGATGTCGGACTCGGCTTTCACAGCGGCGGAGGTGTTGACATAGGTGACAATGGGCACGCCGGGATAACTCTGCCGCATCAGCCGCACGTCTTGTGCCGTGATCGAATCGGCCAGCGAGCAACCAGCGCCGAGGTCGGGGATAAGCACGGTCTTTTTCGGATTAAGCAGCTTGGCCGTCTCGGCCATGAAATGCACGCCGGCAACGACGATGACTTGCGCCTCGACTGTCACAGCCTTGCGGGCCAGCGCCAGGCTGTCGCCGACAATGTCTGCGACGCAATGGTAGATCTCGGGCGTCTGATAGTTGTGCGCCAGGATGATGGCATTGCGCTCGCGCTTGAGCGCAAGGATGGCTTCGATATCGTCCACGAAAGACGGCCATTCAATCGGCGGGATCACGCGCCGGACGCGCTCGTAGAGGAACGCGGCCGTAGGCAGCACGGCGCTCATTGATGCCCCCGCTTATACTCTAGTTGAAGATAACCGGCATATACTTGCCGTGAGTATAAGGGATGTCAACCCCGCGCCAGCGGCAATTTTGTCCCGGCGACGGCCCTTTCGTCGAGAACGGCGTGGCGGAAGCGGTAGAGCTTCGCCGGCCGACCACCGGTCTCCGCCGTGGTCTCGCCGGTCTCCTCGACCAGTTCCTGTTGCTCGATCAGGCGGCGAAAGTTCGGCTTGTGGATGAGCCTGCCGGCGAGCGCCTCCACGGTTCGCTGCAGCTGCAGTAGCGTAAAGGTCGGTCGCATAAGCTCAAAGACGACGGGCCGGTATTTGATCTTGGAGCGTAGCCGCGCAATGCCCGTTGCCACGATACGGCGATGATCAGCGACCATGGATTTGCTCGGCACCAGGGGAAGCGGCGTCTCCCGTCCTCTTCCGGCCTCTTGGACCAGGCCTGCTTCATAAAGTAACTCATATCGCTGAAGCACGAGCTCCTCATTCCAATAACGGTCGTCGAAGCCAAAGGCGATCGCCGCCCGCTGCCGGCGTTCGCGTCGCGTGGCCGCGTCGCTCGCTCCGTCTGCCCAACCGATCAAGCGTGGTCGCACAACATCCAGCACCACCGGCGGGGTGCCGGAGCGGTGGTCCTCCCATGGAAAATAGTCGTACCAGCTTTGCCAGCCGCACTTGGATGAGCCCGTTGCCTGTTCTTTGCTGGTCAAAGCGAGATAGCTGATGGAGATGACGCGCTGCTGGCGTTCGGCGCCGATTCGGTCCCGATCGGCGAAGGTGTAAAGCTGCTCGATGTACCCCAAGGGCTGGCCGGTCTGCTGCTCGACCCACCCCCTCAAACCGGATTGCGGCGACCGGTGCTCAAGCGCAAAAGGTCCGGACGGCAGGGTGTCAGCCTGGCCGATGGTTAGGAGACAGGGGTCACTTTCATTTACGGCCACGACGACGGCGATCAGGTCCACTTTGACTTGGTCCGCCTTGCCGGCTTTGTCTTTCCTGGTTCCTGTTGCCTGATCGTCCATGTTCGTGAAAGTGGTTGACACGAGCCCGGGAGCCTTAATCGATTTAATGTAAGCGAGGCTGTCCGCACGTCAACACCGCACAGCTGCATCCCCATTTTTAGCTCTTCGCACTTGCACAAAAATGTGCCAAACGCGACACCCGCGGCGGGTAACGCGAGGGAAGGAGGGATGGGTTGAGCGCAGCTGGTGATCGAAAGGGGATTGCACCGCTGGATGTTCGGATGCGGAAAGGCCAGACTCCACTCGTCTGCCTGACGGCATATACCACGCCAATCGCCAGTTTGGCCGATCGACACTGCGACATCGTTCTCGTCGGCGACAGCGTCGGCATGGTCCTGCACGGCCTCTCGTCGACGCTGAGCGTCACTCTCGACATGATGATCATGCACGGCCAGGCGGTGCGCCGCGGTCTGGTGCGAGCATTGATGGTCGTAGACCTTCCATTCGGTTCCTATGAAGAAAGCCCCGAGCAGGCCTTCCGCAACGCTGCGCGCCTGATGGCGGAGACCGGTTGTGCAGCGGTGAAGCTCGAGGGGGGGCAGACCATGGCCGAGACGATCCGCTTCCTCGCCGCGCGCGGCGTGCCTGTCATGGCCCATATCGGCTTGACGCCGCAGGCGGTCAACACTCTCGGCGGCTACCGCGTCCAGGGGCGGGGAGACGATGCCGAGCGCATCAGGCGCGACGCCGGTGCGGTCACGGAAGCCGGCGCTTTCTCGGTGGTGCTGGAGAAAGTGTCCGAGCCGCTCGCACGGCGCATCACTGCGGAGATCACCGTCCCCACAATCGGCATCGGCGCCTCGCCGGCCTGCGACGGCCAGATTTTGGTCAGCGATGATATGCTTGGGCTTTTCGGCTCTTTCCGGCCGAAATTCGTCAAACGCTACGCCGAACTAGGCAAGCAGGCCGATGCGGCGATCGCGGCTTATGCCGCCGACGTGAGGGAACGGCGCTTTCCGGCGGCCGAACATCTCTACGCCAACGAGACGAAGGCCGGAGACGTCACATGAGCGTGCCGATCGTTCGATCCGTTGCCGAACTCCGCGCTGTTGCCGCGGGATGGCGTCGCTCAGGCGCCCGTGTCGCCGTTGTGCCGACCATGGGAGCCTTGCATGAAGGCCATCTGAGCCTCGTGCGGGCCGCGCTTCAGAAGGCCGAGCGGGTAGTCGTGACGCTGTTCGTCAATCCCAAGCAGTTCAACAGTGCCGCCGACCTTGCCGCCTATCCTCGGACGGAAAACGAAGATGCTGCCAAGCTCGTGCCGACAGGCGCACATCTGCTCTATGTACCGGATGCAGACGAGATGTATCCAACGGGCTTCGCCACGGCCGTTTCGGTGTCCACTCTCAGCGAGGGCCTGTGCGGCGCCTTCCGGCCCGGCCATTTCGATGGCGTGGCGACGGTCGTGGCCAAGCTCTTCCTGCAGACCGGCGCAGACTTCGCCTTCTTTGGCGAAAAGGATTTCCAGCAGCTTCAGCTTGTCAAGCGCTTGGTCCGGGACCTTGACATCCCGATCACGGTGGTCGCATGTCCGACAGTCCGCGAAACCGATGGTCTTGCACTATCGTCGCGCAATAGCCGGCTCTCGCCAGCAGAACGCGCCATTGCCCCAAAGCTGGCTTCGGTCTTGCTCGACACGGCTGAGCGGCTTGCGCGTGGCTCTCCTGTCTTGCCCATGCTTGATGAAGCGCGTGCAACAATTCTGGCGACAGGCTATCGCGAGGTCGAGTACCTGGAACTTCGCGGCGAAACAGACCTGCAGCCGCTAGCAAGGCTTGACCGACCAGCACGCTTGCTTGTCGCGGCTTGGCTCGGCGACACGCGGCTCATCGATAACGTCTCAACATCCCCGGTTGGTAAGTGGCCAGGCGCGCGGCGTTCGCTTCACCGGGAAGCAGCAAAGTAATGCCGGCGATGATGGCGACCAAATCGTCCGCGTCGCATCCATGCGGGGTCGTTTAGACCCAGATTTCCCCTGGCATCGAGCAACATTCGAGGAGATCGCGCAAAGGGCTGATGTATCGCGTATTCGAAAACTTCGTCGAGCAACTCTCTGCAAGCATCGATGCGGTCGACCTCCATGAGGCGATGGCGTCCGCCGCAGCCGGCTTCGACTTTCCGCTCTTCGCCTATTTCAGTTACCCGTCGGTCTCCGGCCAGACGCCGCGATTGATTTCAAATTACCCTTCATCCTGGACATCGCACTATCTGCAACTGCGCTACCACAGCCATGATCCGGTGATCCTGCGCGGGCTGCAAGGCTGGGATACTTTTGATTGGGGCGTGGATCGACCCCGCCAGTGTCTGCCGGCCTCGCAGCAAGAAATCCTGGAAAAAGCAGCTCACTTTGGCATTCGCGGCGGATTGACCATGTCCATGCATGACCATCGCGGCCGGTTTGCGGCGCTGACCTTCGCTTCCGACCAGTCCCGTCCGCCTCTCTTGCGGTCACTCACTCGCTACGAAAAAGCATTGCAGCTGGTCGCAATCAACTTTCATATACATGCCCGGCGCCAGCTCGCCGAAGATTGCGTGGTGGACGGCATAACGCTGACCCCGCGCGAGTTCGAATCCCTGAAATGGGCGGCGCGCGGTAAGTCCGCCTGGGATATCAGCCAGATCCTCGGCGTCTCGAAACGCACCGTGACCTTCCATCTGGAAAACGCCAAGGCAAAGCTTGGCGTGCGAACCATAAACCAGGGCATAGCACGGCTGACTGCTTCCCGTCAGTGGAGATCCTGACCTCCTTTTGTTGGAAAGCTGTAAAGGTCTACAGGCTGCATCAATGTCGGCTTTGCTCTTCGATGGCGGGAACACATCCTGCACGGAGGCGACAGATGATGCAGCTGATAACACCTGAACTCTACGGCGAGTTTCCAAACGAGCTCAACGAAATGCACGGGCTCAGGCATCGGGTCTTCAAGGAAAGGCTGGATTGGGAAGTTCAGACCGAAAGCGAGATGGAAACAGACGCATTTGACAGCCTGAACCCCGTCTATCTGCTTCTCAAGGGATCCGACTGGCGAATTTGCGGTTGCGTTCGTCTTTTACCGACTACCGGACCGACAATGTTGCGCGACACGTTTCCGATGCTGCTGGGTGAGACTGCGGCGCCCGCGAGTGCCCGCATTTGGGAGAGCAGTCGTTTCGCACTCGATCTCCCTCCATCAGCGCCTAAGTCCGGCGGACTGGCGCAAGCAACATACGAGCTCTTCGCCGGCATGATCGAATTCGGCTTGGCGAATAATCTCACTCGGATTGTGACAGTGACCGATACGCGCATGGAACGGATCCTGCGTCTCGCAACGTGGCCGTTGACGCGCATCGGACAGCCGAAGCCGGTTGGTAACACGGAGGCGGTCGCCGGTTTTCTCGAGATTTCCCACGCTAGCCTCAAGCGCATCCGCTGGAGGGGACGTCTGAACGGACCTGTATTATGGCAACCGGTTCTCGGCCTGCCGGCCTAGCGCTTGACGATGCTCAGCCTGACCAATGCTCCTGCCCGCGGGCGCTCCGTACGGTTGATATGCTGGCCGGACGGCGTAGTGCGAAGCTTACGACTATTCCGGTCGATTCCCCCGCACGACCTGGGCCCAGGAAGTTTTTAGGTGCAATCCGCAATTCCGGCGTTACCACGCCAAATGGCGCGCCCCGCCGCAGACACCCGAGTTTTTGGAGCCGTAAAAGCCCGGATTTCTTTACGCCGCAAAAAAGCAGCAACCCCGGAATCGTTCACAGAGCAGCCAAGGCCTGCACCGCTGGACGATTGCTCCTCTCAGCGGTGCCTTCTGGTACCAAAAAAGCCCCGGCGCTGGGTCGATGCGCCGGGGCTTTGGGCACGTACGAGCTACACCAACATGTCCGCTTATGAACGTGCGCTAATAAAATGAACGAATGGTGAATCGCGCAATAGCTCGCCGAACGTGGTTCGTATTCATGCTCCCATGTAAGAAGTGTTGCAGTTGTGTGTGTGTCAAGTTCTGCAAAATGGCGTGGCATTCAGCGGTGACGTTGGCGTGGCCGCCGCGCAGCCCCTGTGTTTAGCGGAGCGGCGGACATGGCGGGCCGCGTCTCAGGCGGCCAATGCCCTCAGGTTCTCTTTCTTGTGCTCGCGCAGATGATCCATGTTGAGGTAGCGGGTCGCCTCAAGCCAGTTCTCGTGGATCTCCACTGATTGCGCGCTTTTCCTGCTCAATTAACTGCAGAAGCGCGGCGTAACCGCCAAGCAGGCGCACCGGCGGAATATTTTCGCGCAATCCTGTAACGTGAAGGAGAAGGTAACTAAGGAGCGCGGCTCCTGCGCGTGAGGTATATCCGAACGTGTGCAGCAGATCGTCGCGCTCTCCCCGGACACATCCGCGCGTCACGGAACCTCGGTGGCCGGCCGCTCGGACGCGCAGGCGGATCCGGATCCAGAAATCCACAGATGCATTCCGGTCATGCTAGCTGCCAAGCATATGACCGGCATTTCGCAAAGCGCCTAGGAAGAGACCGGCATGGACGGTGACATCGATCTTGGCCTGCATTGACAGGGGCATGCTGGCCCAGTTCTCCAATGGCGAAATGAAATGTGAGAAAGTGCCATTGACCATGCAAGAGCGGGTAACAAGGCCTTGTCTGTCCAACGCGACCACGCCCGTCTGGTCGGCTCGATATCGGATGGCTGCGATCCGCTGGACCTCCGAGTCACCATCGACCCGCACGTCGAAAACCAGGACACCGTGGCTCCTCGTGGCTATCTCTGCGGCTTTTTGGTTGAAGCTTAGGGAGAGTGAGCGGACGCTTTCGACCGCCATCTGGAAAATCGCCAAATCCAGTTCATCCAACGCCATGTAGCTATTGCGCGCAATATAGGAGTGATTGCAACGACGCACACGGCTTGTTCACAGGTGCCGGCTCACGACCAATCCTTCAACTGGTTTTGCCACTCGGCCACCGACGGATTCGTGTTCCAGATCGAACTGATCCTGAAGCGGGGCGCGCGCACTGTCCTTGAACTTGGGCTTCTGCACTCCCGCCGTTAACGAACTCCGTACCTTCCTCGTTACTTCGCCAATTCGCGTGTGGCCTATGCAAGCACCCGTAACGCAGATTTGGACAGGTCAGCTTCTTTCCCAGCAATGCCTCGAGGTCGCTTCGCATCTGTCCTTCTGAGCATATGCTTGGGTTTGGACATCCATGAAAGAGCCCGCTGTTGGCGCCCGGTGCGCCACGGCACGTTAGCGATCAGACTCCACCGGGTTCACAAAGTTGACTCGCTGGGGTAGGGGGACCGCAGAGAAATCTCCGGTCGCAGCCTTACCCGGTCAAAACAAGGATACCACGATGAAGACTCTCGTCATCTGCTCCGGCGGATTGGACTCCGTTGCCCTTGCTCACAGCGTGGCAGCGGAGCACGAGCTCGCCGGCCTCCTGTCTTTCGATTACGGCCAACGGCACAGGAAAGAATTGGGCTTCGCCGCTCTCTGCGCGGAGCGACTGAACACTACGCACCAGATCATCAACATCCCCGAAATCGGCCGCGGCCTTTCCGGCTCAGCGCTCACCGATAATTTCGACGTGCCGGCCGGCCACTACGCCGAAGACACGATGAAGATCACGGTAGTGCCGAACCGGAACGCCATCATGTTGGCAATTGCCTTCGGTCTCGCCACCGCGCGCAAGGCCGAAGCGGTGGCGATGGCCGTCCATGGTGGGGACCATTTCATCTATCCAGATTGCCGTCCGGCCTTCATCGAAGCTTTCCAGATGATGCAAGACCGCGCGCTGGAAGGCTACGCAGAGATTCGCCTTTACACGCCTTACGTCAACCTCACGAAGGGCGACATCGTCCGGGATGGAGCAAGACACGGAACGCCATTTGCGGAGACCTGGTCGTGTTACAAGGGCGGCGAGCGTCACTGCGGACGGTGCGGGACCTGCGTGGAGCGGCGCGAGGCGTTTCATCTCGCGGGGCACGCTGATCCTACCGACTACGAAGACCCTGTCTTCTGGCTCGAGGCGCTGCGGAGGAGAAGCGCCTGATGTTCCGCATCACCAAGGAATTCCACTTCTCGGCCTCGCACCAGCTCACCTCTTTGCCGCCGGATCATCAGTGCGCGCGCCTGCACGGGCATAACTACATCGTCGAAGTGGAACTTTCGGCGAAGGACCTGGACGCGCACGGCTTCGTGCGCGATTATCACGATCTGGCGCCGCTCAAACGCTATATCGACGAGAGCCTCGACCATCGGCACCTCAACGAGGTGCTGGGACATGAGCAAGTCACGGCGGAATACTTGGCCAGACATTTCTATGAATGGTGCAAGGCACGTCTGCCGGAAACCGCGGCAGTGCGGGTGAGCGAAACCCCGAAAACCTGGGCGGAATACCGGCCGTGACGGACACGTGTCCCGCAATCCGTGTGAGCGAGATATTTGGGCCCACGATCCAGGGCGAGGGAGTGCTCATCGGCTTGCCTACAGTCTTCATCAGAACCGGCGGGTGTGACTACCGGTGCTCCTGGTGCGACAGCCTCCATGCGGTGGACAGTCAATTCCGCCACGAATGGGAGATGATGCCAATCGATGCGGTGTGGCAAGGCGTCGTTGGGCTTTCCGGTGGCCGGCCAGTGATGGTGTCGCTGTCAGGCGGTAATCCGGCCATTCAGCCCTTCGGTGCGCTGATCGAGCGAGGCCATGGTGAAGGTTACCGTTTTGCGCTGGAAACCCAGGGTTCGGTGGTCAGTGACTGGTTTGCGGATCTTGATGTGCTGGTTCTCAGCCCAAAGCCGCCGTCAAGCGAAATGAGGACCGATTGGGCTGCATTCCAGGCGTGCATAGAAGCGGCGCAGCAGAAGCCGCAAATCGTGCTCAAGCTCGTTGTTTTCGACGAGAATGACTACGCCTACGCCAAAGACGCCGCGGCGCGATTTCTGCACCTTCCGGTCTATCTGCAACCCGGCAATCACACGCCACCGCGCCCTGGCAATGAAGACGCACCTGTCGACCTGGACGGAATAATAAAACGCATGGAGTGGCTTGTGGAAAAGGTGACACACGACAGGTGGTTCGAAGCACGCGTGTTGCCGCAGTTGCACGTTTTGCTCTGGGGAAACAGGAGAGGCGTCTAGTCGCGCCTGTGCGGGAAATGGGCCCCCCATTTGGGGGGCGGGCGGGGTGGTGCTGAGGGGGGGGGTGGCGCGCATGTGGTGGGGGCGGTGGAAATGGGCGCGCCCCCGCGCGGCGTGCTTACCCGACGCGGG
>NZ_JBVVQE010000086.1:0-27171 GCF_055811435.1 Mesorhizobium sp. WSM4837 | reverse complement strand
CGTCGTCTGCCTCCCGTCGGCCGGCCCCGCCCACCCCCCCTCCTCTCTTTTTTTTTTTTTTGGGGGGGGGGGGGGGCGGCGCGCCCGCCCCCCCCCCCCCCCCGCCCGGTCGAGCATTCCGAAGGAGCTCCGAGAGCGGCGGGCCTTATTCCTCGATGCCCTTGGTGCCGCGCCGCTTGAGGTAGGCGTCCCAATAGAAATCATCGGCATTTTCCGCGGTGACGATGGAAAAGCCGTTGTCGACGAAGGGCACGCTCATGCCGTTGAAGCCCGACCGCCGGGCGTCGTTCATCGGATCGATCAGTTCAGGATGCTTGGCCAGCCACAGCAGCATGAATCCCATATAGCCCTGCATGCCCTGGTTCGGGTTGACTGAGCCAAAGATTTCGCCGGCCTTGATCATGTCGAGGATCTTGGCGTTGACGTCGGCCAGCATGACCCGGATCTTGCCGCCGCCTTCCTTGGCGGCCTGAGCTGCGCCGATTGCCGAGTTGGCTTCCGGCATGAACACCGCGCCCAGATCGGGATGCGCCTGAGCAAGGCTGAGCACGGCCTGGTAGGCCTTCGTCGCATCCTGGTTCGACGCAGCGCGGCCGACGAGCTTCATATCCGGCCATTTGGCTTCCATGCGGGCGATGAAGGCGGCAATGCGCTTGTCGTGATTGTCCTGTCCGGGGTTTTCGAGGACCGCGTATTCGCCCTTGCCGTCCATCGCCTTGGCGACTGCATCGGCGGCATAGGTGCCTTCGGCGACGTTGTCGGAGGTGATGTAGGATACGCGTTTGGAGTTGGGCGAGTCTGCGGCGAATGTGACCACTGCCGTTCCCTGCTCAATGGCCCGATTGATTGGCTCGATGAAGGGATCGGAGTTCATCGGATGGACCAGGATGCCAGCCGGCTTCTGAGCCAGCGCCTGGTCGAACGTCGCTATTTGCTTGTTCACGTCGTATTCGGGGGTCCCGGTATATTCGGTCTCGCAGCCGAACTGTTTTCCAGCCTGCTTGAACATCTCGTAGACCGGGAACCAATATTCGACGCCGGAAACCATGACGTTCATGACGTATTTTTCACCCGGTTCGCATTTGAACGGGTTAGCGGCCTGGGCAGCGGCGTGGCTTGCCCCCAACACTGTGGTGGCGGCTGCCGAAATGGCGAGCATGCTCAAAAATTTGCGCAAGAGTCCTCCCTCGGCCGAAGCCTGGTCAATGGGCGGTCGGACACTTGCGTGCCGCCGCTTGTGGTTGATGAGGCCGAACCTCCTCCCGAGGCCCAGCAGTTGATCATTCGCAGCAGTTGGCACGAGTGTCAATAAAATTCACATGTAGAAATATATTTCACAGCCTCATCAAAACCGGCAGCTTCGCGCCCATTGCCGATCTTCCCGCCGCTTCTCCAAAGCCGCCCTTCGCTGCGGCGCAAAGGATATGTGCGACCAGTTCCTTGCGGCAGTGCCTGCTCGAACGGGCGTAGAGCATCCATTGCCGGCATTGCCCAGATGACCGCCTTCGGAGGTTGATCCGCGCAGCTGACTAGGATAACATGACAATCGTAGTTTAGTTTAGCCGCGGCCGCAGCAAGGCTGGCCCTTCACGCGCGGCGCCATCAAAACCTTTGAAACTCAGCACAGAGCGCCTGCCCGGCGTCTGTGCGACATGGCGTCCGCAACGAATGATCGACAAGAATCAGATTGCAGCAGAACAGGCAATTTTTCGAGCCTTCGCAAACAGCTATTTGCGTGAGCTGAATTCCGGGATTCCGGTGTTCCACCGCATCGGAGAACGGAACTTCGATTGCGTGGAGATTTCCCTGCCGTCGCGGCATGCCGTGCTGCGCATCGAAATGAAATCCCGATCGCTTTGCGGAATGCACCTGTTTGGACAGATCTGGATTCGTCAGGATGCAGGTCCGAACTGGCACGAGATAGAACCGATCCTGGCCGTGCATCTGCTTGTGCTGGGAGCCAGAGAAGCCGGATCGGCCACGCACCGACAAGCCGATGTGGAGCTCCTCGAACGGGTTCTTCAGAGCTGTCAGGCGACGAAGCGTTACCTCGACGCCGCCGATCGGGCGCCGCCACCGATCGGCTTTATAGCCGCGGAACAATCCCTGTATTTTGGACATCCGCTGCATCCGACGCCCAAGAGCCTGCAGGGCATGTCGAACTGGCAGCAGGATGTCTATGCCCCCGAATTGCGCGGCGGTTTCCAGCTGGCCTATTTCGCCGCCGCTGCCGACCTCGCCCGCGAGGATTCCGCCGGCATCGCGGTGACCGCGATCGTCAGCTCACTGCTGGGGAATGACGCCGGCAAGGTCGCCGCAGGTAACGGCGAGATGCTCCTGCCCATGCATCCGCTTCAGGCGCAAGCGTTGATGCTCGACCCGGCGGTGCGCGCGCTCATGGATTCAGGGCAGATCCGCTATCTCGGCCCGGCAGGGCCGGTGTTCACGGCGACTTCTTCGGTGCGCACGGTTTACAGCGATGATGCCGCCTGGATGCCGAAATTCTCGCTGCCCGTCCGCATCACCAACTCCAAGCGCGTCAACAGGCGGCACGAATTGGAGGCAGGCGTTGCGGTGGCGCGCCTGTTCGAACGCGCCGGGATCGACATGTTCGAGCCGCGCCTCGGCTTTCTCCACGACAGCGCATACCTGACGCTGGATTTTTCCGGACAGGCCGAGAGCGGTTTCGAAGTCATCTTCCGCGAAAACCCGTTCCGGGGCCGCGCCGGCGACCCGGTGATCACCGTTTCGGCACTGACGGCCGAACCACGTCCCGGGCACAGCTCATTGTTCGAAACCGTCGTCCGGCGCGTCGCGCAGGATCATGATATCTCGGTGCGGCAGGCGTGCCGTCGCTGGTTCGAATGCTATCTCGACTGTGCGCTCGATCCGCTGGTCAAACTCTACGATCGGTTCGGCGTCGCGCTGGAAGCGCATCAGCAAAACAGCTTGCTTGACCTGTCGCAGCAGGGGCTGCCCAGCCGATACCTCTATCGCGACAGCCAGGGGTTCTACCTCTCGAACAGTTTCAGAGCCCGGTGGTATGGCCTGATGCCCGACATTGTCCAGATCCGCAGTCTTTTCTTCGACGACCGTGAGATTCGCGAGCGGCTCTCCTACTACCTCATCGTCAATCAGATCTTCTCGGTCGTCGCTCGCGCCGGGCATGACGGCCTGGCAAGCGAGGCCGAACTGCTCGCCATGCTGCGTGCGCGGCTCAAGAAGCTGGCGCAAGAGCTTACTGGCGCAGGCGGGGAATTCGCGACCAGCCTGCTGGACAAGCCGCACATCACCGCAAAGGCCAACCTGGCGATCCGGCTGCAGGATGTCGATGAGCTGGCCGAGGGCGGCAGCGCCGTCTACACGCATTTTCCCAATCCACTCAGCCGTGTCGGGCTATTTGTCGCCGCGGAGCAGGCACATGCCATTGCCTCTTGATCTCCACGGCATCCCCGAGCTGCGTGTGATGCGCCAGCTCGCGGAAGCCCTGGTCTATGAGGGCCTGGTCGATTGCGCGGTGTCGCGAGACGGCGGGAAAGCCCGCTTCGAATGGCGCTGCGGCGGCGCCTCGATACGCTGCGAGGGATCGATCGGCGCCTTCGGCCGGGTCAGGGTTGTCGCCGAGACGATCGAGCGGGGCTGCGCCGACCAATGGCGCCCGGCGACGCTCGGCGATCTGCTTGCGTGCATAGACACCTGCCCCGAACGGCGCGCGCAACTCACGTCCGAACTGGATCTGACGCTCGATTTCAGCGCCTGGAACCAGCTCAATCTCCGGCCCAGACCGCGCCGCGATCTGCCATTTGCGCAACTCGACAGCGCGATCGATGAGGGTCATCCCTATCATCCGTGTTTCAAGGCGCGCACCGGCTTCGACTACGCCGACCACGCGGCGTACGGCCCGGAAGCAGGCAACGCCTTCCAACTGGCCTGGCTGGCGGTCGCGCCCGAACGTCTGCACTCGGCGTTTCCCACGGACGAGCAGGCTTTCTGGATGCACGAACTCGGCACCGAAACCTACGCGCTGCTGGACGAGCGCCGTGCCCGGCTCGGCGACAATGCAAGGCGGTTCGGCCTGATGCCGCTGCATCCCTGGCAATGGAAAGCGTTACAGGGCTCGGAGCTGTGGCGCTGGCTGGCGGAGGGCTCCGCCGGTTTCCTCGGCCATGCCGGCGATCGCTATAGCGCCAGCCAATCCGTGCGGACGCTGTTCAATCGCGATCACCCGCGACGCGCCAATCTCAAACTGCCGATGAATCTCGTCAACTCGTCGGCCAGGCGCATCATCGAGCCGCATTCGGTGTGCAGCGCGCCGTCGATCAGCCGCTGGCTCAAGGACATTGTCGCCAGCGATACGCTGTTCGAGGCGCGCTATCCGCTCACGATCCTCGCCGAATATGCCGGCACGATCGCAGATCGGGAAGGACCGCTGGCAGGACAGATCGCCGCGATCTGGCGGGAGGACGTTACCAGCAGCCTTCAGCCCGGCGAAACCGCGGTGCCGCTCAACGCGCTGATGGCCTTGGAGAGTGACGGCCGGCCGTTCGTCGCGGACTGGATCGATGAGTACGGGCTGGACGCCTGGCTCGACAAGCTTGTGGCTACGGTGGTGATGCCGGTGTTTCACCTGCTCGTCGGCCATGGCATCGCGACGGAAGCGCATGGCCAGAACCTGATCCTGATCCATCGCGATGGCTGGCCAGTGAGGCTGGCGATGCGCGACTTCCACGACAGCGTCGAATATGCGCCGGGCTTCCTGCGCGATCCCTCCATTGTTCCCGACTTCCTCGCCTTGAACCCCGCCTATCGTGACGCCGCGCCCAACCAGTACTACTGGATGGAGAGCGCCGATTTGCTCGGCGAGCTCTGCCTGGACGCGCTGTTCGTCTACAACCTCGCCGAGATCTCGCATCTGCTGCGGCATTTTTACGGTCTCGACGAAGACAGCTTCTGGTCAGGCGTCGGCAGGCAGTTGCAGGACCATTGCCGGCAGTTCGGACTGACACACCGCCAGGCCGCGCTTGGCCTTTTCCAGCCACGCATCCGCACGGAATCGCTGCTGCGACGCAAGCTCGCGCCACCGGGCACCGAATGCGCTCACGAAATCCCAAACAGCCTTGCAGTCGCGTAAGGAGACAGAAAAATGATCACCATCAACGACACGGTCTTTGATCGAACCTATTTCCGCGACGCGGCGGATCGCATTGCGGCCGCGGTGCAACTCGACAAGCGCGCAGGCGACCGTTTTGCGGTCTGTTTCTCCGAGGCGCAGGATTGGCTGGCGTTCTTCTTTGCCGCGCGCGCGGCCGGCGCCAGCGTGCTGCCGCTGCATCCCTCGACGCCATATGCCGCGGCGCGCCGGCAGGCGGAGACGGCGAAGTGCAACTGGCTTTTCTACAACCGGCTGGATGGCGAGCCGATCTGCGAGGAGCGCGCCAGCGAAGCTGGACAGCTGCTGCAGATGAGTTCTGGCACGACCGGCGAGCCGAAATGCATCGCGCGCGCCTGGAGCGACATAGACGACGAGGTCGACAGCTACACCTCGGCGTTTGTCGAGCCACAGGACATGACCCCGTTGATCGCCGGCCCAACCACCCATTCATATGGCTTGATCTGCGGCGTAATGGTGGCGCTGAAGCGCGGCCAGTCGCCCGCAATACTGGACACCGGGAACCCCAAATTCCTGCTGCGCAAGCTGCGCGAAACGGAGCGCCCCTATCTGATCTCGTCGCCGGCCATCCTTCACACGCTCGCCAGGCTATTGCCGGCCGGCGAGCAGATCCACGCAACGATGACATCCGGCACCCTCTTGCCCGACCCCTGGTTCGGGCAGATCAGGGCCAAGTCCAGGCACATGTTCCAGCAGTACGGCTGCTCGGAAGCCGGCTGCATAGCGATCAACCCGGATGTGCAGGCGGCTAATGAAGTCGGCTATGTGCTGCCGCGCTTCGCGTTGCGAGACGCCGGCACTTCCAATGACCCGAAGGAAATTGCCGTCGAGCGCAAAGGCGTGGTCGTCGAGACGCGCGACCTCGGCTACCGCCGCGACGACGGCATGCTGGTCTTCCTGTCGCGTCTCGACGACCTGATCAACGTCTCGGGCCTCAACGTCTATCCGAAGGAAGTCGAGGACGTGGTCATGACATTCGGCGGCATTGGCGACGCCGTCGTGTTCCGCAAGCAGGATGCGTTCGCGGGCGAGCGCGTCGCGCTTCTGTTCAGCGCCGAACATGCGGTCGACCGGTCGCAGCTTCGGCAATGGTGCGCCGAGCGGCTTGCAGCACACCAGATGCCAACCGAGATCGTCCACGTGGAGCGGATCCCGCGCCAGGCGAACGGCAAGATCAGCCGGCGCGACGTGGCTGTGCGCTACGGCACGGGCGAATTCGCGCCGGTACGGACGGAGGCAGCCTGATGACCTACGATCAAATACTCGACGCGATCGGAACGATCCTGCGCGACAAGCTCGACAACCAGCACATGGATAGTTTCGCGCCGCAAGCCAGGCTGAACGAGGATCTGTATCTCGATTCCGTGCTCATTCTCGAGATCATGCTGGCGCTTGAACTCGACCACGGTGTCGCGCTTCCCGAGGAGGTGATCAGCCGTCAGGATATGGACACGGTGGACGATCTGGCGCGGCTGTTCGTCAACGTCTCGGAACCGAATGGAACACTTGTTAGGCCGGCAAAGGAACTTGTTCTCGCTCGCGCCGAAAGAGAGGCGGTTGAGCGGATCGGCGTGCATGGCGAGGACTTCGTCGACATCAAGGTGCATTGCTTCGTCAGCAATGTCTGCCACGCGGTGAAGCAAAGGCAGCTTGATCATCGACCTTTCTTCTTCGGCGTCTGGGATGCTGGTTTCGCCGTCGATAAAAGCTGGCGGCTGGCGTATCACGCGCCTGAAATCAACCACGACTTCTTCCGCGATTGGTTCGAGCGCCTGTACGGCGCCAAGGTCCGCCAATGGTATCGGCCGGACGCAGCCAAGGTAGAGAACCTGGCGACGATGCTGGAGCTTCTGGATCGCAAGAAGCAGAGCGAGTACCTGATGGTCATGCTCGATCTCTTCCACCTGCCGGAGCGCGAGAATAAGTTCAACCAGAACCCGTTCCCGCACTATCTGATGTTGGAACACACCGAGGATCCGGCGGTGTGGATGGTCCTAGACCCCGATTTCCGCTGGGAAGGCGGGATCGAGAAGCAGAAAGTCATCAATGCGATCATGCAGCCGACGGTTGCCGGCGGCTTCATCTTCGACGCTGCCGACATCAGGAAACCGTCCGCCGTCGATCTGCGCGACTATTTCCTTGCCTGTTTCCATGAAGACGACAATCTGCTGACGCGCGCCACGCGCGAAGTCGTTCGGGCGCACTTGGAAGGCCGCGACGGCCTGAAACTGGCCGAGTTGTCGATGGCGCTGCGCGAGCTGCCGGTCATATCGATCCGCAAATACGCGCTGGAGCATGGCTTCGCCTTTTTCTGGCGATCGCTGCAGCTTTCCAACGCCGGGTTCGACACGATCTGCGACGACATCGAATCTCTGATCCAGGAATTCAAAGCGCTTCACTACGCCATCATGAAAATCAGCCAGACAGGCGACGAAGCCCTGGCGTCGCGGGTGTTCGAAAAACTCGACATGCTCGACGCGATGGAGCGCTCGCTGAAGCGCCGCCTTGCCCAAATCTATCGGGCGTGGTGCGACACGCGCGGCCTCCTGCACGCGCCGCGCCACGATGTCGAAGACGCCGTCGCATGAGGCTGTCGCTCTGCACGATCACCTTCCGCCATCACCTGCTGTCGCTGGAGGACATCGCGCGATGGGCGGCGGCGAACGATTTCCAAGGCATCGAGCTCTGGGGCGCACACGCGCGCAACATGCAGCATATAACCGAGCGCAACGCTGACTGGATGGCGGCGTTCGGCCTTTCGGTGCCGATGCTCAGCGACTATCTGCCTCTCGATGAGGATCTGGCGTCGCTGCGTCACGCCACGTCGAACCTCTGCCGCCTGGCCGGCCGCTGGGGCGCCCGCAAGGTGCGCACGTTCGCCGGCAAGTCGGCAAGCCGGGACACCTCGCCCGAAGCGCGCTGGCGACTGTCGGCGCGGCTCAAGGACGCCTGCATGATGGCGCAGGACCAGGGCTGCCAGCTACTGGTGGAGACACATCCGGGAACCCTTGCCGATACGCTGTCGTCGACGCAGCGCCTGCTCGAGGAGGTCGACCATCCGGCGCTGGGCATCAATTTCGACACCTTGCACGTCTGGGAAGGCGGCGCCGATCCGGTCGCCGCGCATCGCGCCCTGTTGCCGCATATCCGGCACTATCATCTGAAAAATGTCCGCTCGCGTGCCGACCTCGCCGTCTTCGAGCCGGCAAACGTCTATGCCGCGGCCGGAAAGCGGACGGGCATGACCGCGCTTTTCGACGGCGCGGTCGACTATCTGCAATTCCTCGACGAATTGTTCGAGCGCGAGGAGGTGGATGCCTCGCTGGAATGGTTCGGCGGCGACTGCTTCAACATACTCGCCAACGACGCCCGCAACATGCGCCTGCTACGGGCGGACCGCGAAGCACCGGTTCGCGCCGGCGTCGCTTGAGCATCGACAGCGCCGCGCGTCCTTATGGATGCCGAAAGGGCGCTGTAGCACTTTGGCGCACGATCCGTTCCGAAGGCGCCAACGCAGACATCGTTTTTGCAGCCGGCTGGGCGATTGCCGAGGCCGGCGTTTTGCCAGGGATCAGAAGCGCGCGGTGGCGCTCAGCCGGAACGAGCGGCCGGGATCAAAGTGCGGCGCCACCCCGTCGAAATCCTGCCCGTAGGCCGCGCGGTCGGTATAGGCCTCGTCAAAAATGTTGAGCGCGTCGGCGCGCAGCGTGAAGTTCGGCTTCGAAGGCGGTGTCCACTCGACATAGGCGTTCACCACCTCATAGCCGGGCAGTTCCTTCTTCTCGCTTGTCGGGTCGGTTGGATGCCGTGCCAGCGTCCTGTCGGTCTTCAAGGCGATTTCGATGTCGCCACCGACTTTGACGCCCCAATCGTCGAATGTGTAGCCGGCGCCGATCATCACGATCTGGCCGAGAGGCGTCGTCAAATAGCGGCCGATCTCCGTATCAGCCGGCTCGCCGGCGACGTCGGCGTTGATGTCGGCGTATTTCAGGCTGACAAAGCCGGCGTCCCAATCATAGCGGCCGCCGATTTCCCAGCCCTTGGAAACGAGATCGAGCGTTCGAATCGATGTCACCTCCGGGACCGGCGCGCCACGTCCGAACACCGGCAGGCGCGCGTCGTTGATGTCGGTGCGAAACACGTTCGCCTCGAAGGTGAAGCCGTTGTAGCGCGCCTCCAGGCCGGCCGTATAGTTGTTAGACGTCACCGGCTCCGGGCCGTCGCCATAGGTCCAGGCCGGGTTCTGCAGGTAGTTTTCTGCCAGCGGTACACCGCCCCAGACATGCGAGGTCCCCGCCTTTACCGTCAGGAACTCCGGCACAAGGTCATACTCGCCCGAAATGTTGCCGCTCAGACCCGCATTGTTCCAATCCGAATCGTCGACGCCGGTGAACCATTGGTGATCGGCGCGCCCGCCGAACGAAATCCTGGCCTGGTCTAAGGGCTCCAGGCGCGCCTGTGCATAGGCGCCGATATTGGTGGCGCGCTCGTCCGTGAAGAACGGCTCGGTCGAGTTGAGATAATCCAGGGCCGCCCTGTCGTTGTAGAAGTCGAAACCGGCAGTGACGCTGCCGATGTCGAGCGCGAAGCGGTTCTCCACTTTGCCGTTGAAGCTGCTGGTCGCGCCGTCGGTCGGCGACACGATATTGGGGTCGGAGCGGGCCGTTTCCAGCGTCCCAATTTGGGTGCGGCTGTAAGCGAGTACGATCTTGGGGTCCCACCAGCCTTCCGGCGACGTGTCCGTATAGGTAAAAACCGTGTTCTGGCGGCGCAGATCGTAGTTCCGGACTTCAGGCTCCGCGCCGCGGTTGATATAGACATTGGCGCGATAGGGGCGCAGTTCGTCGTCGCGGACCTGCTCGTGGCTGAGCTCGAAACGATGGCCCTCGACGCTCTCGTAGGCGATCTTGGCCAACCCGCTGATCAGATCGGTGCCGGTCCCCGGCATCTCCTGGCCGTTGCCGGCGGTGAAGTTGCCGCCACGGCCGTAATTGATGTAGCCGAGATACTCGAACCCGTCCTGCCGGCCGAAGCCGCTCACGCCGGTGGTGAACGTCTCGCTGTTGGTGTCCCATATGCCGGTGACGAAACCGCCAAAATTGCGGCCGGGTTCGAGCAGGTCGACGGCGTCCTTGGTTTCGAAACCAAGCGAGCCCGCGAGTGCGCCCGGACCGGCGTCGGCCGGCGCGACGCCTGCCTGCACCGACGCGGCCTTTAGAAGTGCCGGGTCGAGCAGATAGGTGCCGTTGTGGTGGAACACCTTGTTGTTCTGTCGTGACCCGTCGACAGTCACGGCCAGATTGTTCTCATCGACGCCGTTGACGTAGATCTTCTGCGTGCTGGGGATCGCGCCGCCGACGGCGATCTGCGGCTCGCCGGAGAACACCTCCCTCAAATCCTGCGGTTTCTTGCGATCGATCTCCTGCTGGTCGATGGTGATCAGGTTGGCGCCGGCCGTCGCGTTGGCGCCCGCCCCCACATCCACGACGAGAATGGTGTCAAGTTGCGTGCCCCCAGCGGGAGCTTGGCTGTCTTCATTTTCTTCGGTGGTGCTCGTTCCGGCTTCCGCCTCCGGGGCGGGGGCAGACTGCGCCATCGCTTCGGGACACAAGAAAATGGACATCGCGGTGCTGACGGTCAGCGCTCGCAACAGATCTGATGACATCGGCTAAATCCCCTCGAATACGATAGCCCGGGCTGGCGCGAACCGCGCCTGTTGGGACTGCCTTAACCCATCGGTTGCGCTGCGGCAAATAAACTTGATAATGAAAATCCAGTTATGCAAGCCGTTGTAACTGCTGCGCTCTTCGAGCGCTGCAGCCGCGGAGCTTACTCAGGCGTGGTGCAGGACGTTCGGCCGACCGGCGATGTTTTCGACCCGCATCGAGAAGCCAAAAATGCTCTCCAGTATATCCGGCCGGATGATGTCGCCGGTTTCGCCCGATGCGATAACGGCGCCGTCCTTCATCGCGACGATGCGGTCGGCGTACGAGGCTGCATGATTAATGTCGTGAAGCACGATGAGCACCGTCTTGCCGTGCTCGTCGGCGATTCGTCTCAGCGTCCGCATCAGGTTTCTTGCATGAAACATGTCGAGGTTGTTCAGCGGCTCATCGAGAAGGATATAATCCGTCCCCTGGCAGAAGGTCATGGCGACGAGGGCGCGCTGCCGTTGCCCGCCTGACAAGGTGTCGATAAAGCGCAGCGCCAGGTCGCTGAGATCGAACTGTTCGAGCGACGCCGCGATGATTTCGCGGTCTTTCGCGGTCAGCCGCCCGCGGTTGTGCGGGAAACGACCGAACCCCACCAGTTCGGCGACACGCAGGCGGCTTGCGACGCCGGGATCCTGTCGCAGGATGGCCATGATCCTGGCCAACTGCCGGCTCGGCGTCGTATCGACCGGCAGCCCGTCGACGGTGATGCGGCCGCTTTGCAGGGGCCGCAGGCGGGCGATCAACGACAACAGGCTGGACTTGCCAGCGCCATTCGGTCCGACAAGCGCCGTGACGCCGCCCTTCGGCACGGTCAGGCTGACATTATCCAGAATGCGGCTGCCGCCAAGAGCCAGGGAGACGCCTGCAATCTCGATCATTGCCGGCCCCCGGCAAACAGAATGGCGAGGAACACGATGCCGCCGACAAACTCCACGACGATGCCGAGGCTGCCTTCCCCGCCCAGAGCATGCTGGAGGATTGTCTGGCCGCCGACGAGCACGATTATCGCCGTGAGCGCGGCTGCCGGCAGAAGGATGGCGTGCCGGTCGGTGCCGACGATGCGCTCAGCGAGCGAAACCACCAGCAGCCCCAGAAACGCCATCGGTCCAACCAGCGCCGTCGACGCCGACACGAGCGCGGCGACAACAACCAGCAGCCCGGCAGCCGTGACGCGCCACGCCACGCCGAGCCCAATGGCTGTGTCGGTGCCCAGCGCGAGCACATCGAGAACATGTCGCGCCCGCCAGGCGATGGCGACACCCGCCACGGTGATCAGGCCGGCCACCAGCAGGAGATCGGGTTCCACCGCATTGAAGCTGGCGAAGACCGTACCCTGCAGTACGGCGAAATCGTTCGGATCCAGCAGCCGCGCCAGCAACGTCGTCAGCGATCGGAACAGCACGCCCAGCACGACGCCAGTCAGCAGCATCAGCGTCAGGTCGAACCGCCGGCGAAGCATCGGCAGGAACAGCGCCAGCGCGAGGCTGGTCATTGCCGTGAAATTGCCGAAGAAGTGCAGGCTGGGATCGATGCCGGCAAAGCCGAAACCGCTCAGCGCAAAAACCAGCGCCGTCTGGCAGAAGACGTAAAGCGCATCCAGGCCCATGATCGACGGCGTGATGATGCGGTTGGCGCAAACGGTCTGGAACACGACCGTCGAAACCGCCACCGCCACGCCGACCAGAACCATCGCAGCCAGCCGCGCTGCGCGCAGTTCGACCACGAAGGCGAGATCGCCGCGCAGGCCGATCGTCATGAAGGCCACGCCGACCAGCACTGCGACCGCCGCCATCATCGCGAGGCGGCCCTCGTGCCGCACCAGGCCGCGTTGCATCAAAACTTCAGTCATTGCTGTTTCGGCCAAGCAGCAGGACTAGGAACAGCACGGCCCCGACGACGCCGAGGATCGTGCCGACCGGAACCTCGTAAGGGAAACGGATGAGCCTGCCCATGATATCGCAGGCAAGCACCAGCGCCGCGCCACCGCCGGCGACCCATGGCAAGGTGTGGCGCAGGTTTTCGCCGGCGAAGCGCGATACGATGTTGGGCGCGACAAGGCCGACGAACGGGATCGTACCGACGACGACCACGGTCAGCGCGGTGATGGCCGAGACGATGACCAGGCCGAGCCGAAGCATAGCGGCATAATTCAGGCCGAGCCCTATGCTGACGTCCCTGCCCAGCGAAAGCATCGTCAGGCGGTCGGCCGTCCACCAGGCCAATACGACCAGTGCGCCCGCAACCCACAACAGTTCATAGCGCCCGCGCAGGATGCCGGAAAACTCGCCCGTCATCCACACTTCGAGATACTGCAGAAGGTCCAGGTGCCAAGCGGCAAAGATCGCGGCGGCGCCAATGACGCCGCCATAGACCAATCCGAACAGCGGAACGAGAAAAGGTTGTGTCGGCGGCAACCTATGCGCGAGCATGAGGAAAACGGATGTCCCGGCGAGAGCGGTCACCGCCGCGCCGGCTGCCTTCCATCCAAGCGATGCATCGGGCCAAACCAGCGTCACCACCAGTATGCCGAGTGCCGCCGATTGCGCGGTTCCAGCCGTCGAAGGCTCGACGAAACGGTTGCGGGCAAGCGTCTGCATCACAAGCCCTGCGATGGCCAGGGCGCTGCCGGCCAGAAGTGCCGCCAACGTCCTCGGCAAGCGGCTGATCATGATCAGCCGCAAGGCTTCCGGATCGGAGGCCAGACTGCCTATGGCAAGCTCTCCGACGCCGACGAACAGACTGGCCACAAACAGCGCCAGCAGGGTTGCGGCGCCGATTGCCTGACAGGCGAAGCCTTGAGAGCCAAGCGATCCGGCGGTCATTGGGTCCGCGAGAAAGCGTCTCGAATGGTCTCAAGCACGCGCTTCGTCGACTGGACGCCGCCTGCAGCGATGTAGAAATCGGCTGCCGGCATGTAGACCACCTGCCCTTTCTTCCAGGCTGTGGTTTCGGCCACCAGTTCATTGTCCAGCGTCGCCCTGGCGTTCTGCTCCCCCGAGCCGATCGCCGCGGCGCGATCGAGCACGATGAGCCAGTCCGGATTGGCGTCGCGGAGGAACTCGAAGGAGATCGCTTCGCCGTGGGTGGCGGCCTCGACATCCTCGACCGCCGGCGTGAGTTGGAGCGCCGAATGCAGCCAACCGAAGCGGGACTCCTTGCCGTAGGCGGTCACCTTCGGGCCGCTGGTCATCAGGATCAGCGCCGTGCCCTTGCCCTTGACGGCGGCACGCGTCGACGAAAGCGCGTCATCGAGTTCCGAAGCAAGCGCCGCCGCCTCGGCCGGCTTGCCGACGAGAGCGCCGTAGGCCATCAGGCGCTGCTTCGCCTGCGCGAACAGATCATCGCCATTCATCGTCATATCGATGCTCTGCGCAATCCGGCTGGTCGCCGCCAGTTGCGGCGAGGAGCGCCCGCCGACAATGATGAGGTCCGGCGCCAGCGCGCTCAGCGCCTCCAGATCGGGCTCGAAGAGGGTGCCGACGATTTCCGCGCCGTCCTTCAACCCGGCGAGTTCGGGCACATAGAGCTTATCGGGCAAGCCGGCGATCTTCACGCCCAGGCTGTTCAACGTATCGACTGCCGCAATGTCGAACACCGCGAGCGTTTGCGGGGTCTTTCCGACCGTTACCGGGCCGTTCGCGGTCTCGATCTCGGTTGCGAACGCCTGAACGAGGAAAAGCGCCAATGCCGGCAAGGCCAGGACCGACTTCAGCCATCTCATGAGCATACTCCGTAGCGAAGACGACGCTTCAATCGCGCCAGGCCAGCGGCTGGAGATTTTCGCGGAAGGCGAACCGGACGAGATGCGATTCGATGACCTGCTTGGTCTCGGTCAACGCGGTGGCGTCGGCCGCTTCCACCACTATGTCCAGCCGTTCGAGACCGGCATGCATTGTAGCCGTGCCGCAGGAGAAGCGGCACTGCCCATGCCCATCGCCATAGGCGACCTCGACCTTGTGCGCGAAATGCTTGCAAAGCTGCTGGAGATATTTGCCCGCATTCGGCGTTTCGCAGCGCGTGATCGCAGTCAGCATGGAGACCTCATAATATGATGTTTACACTCCACTTATCGTAAGCTATCCGTTCGGACAAGTCGGCGGCGCTGAGCAGTCGCCGCAAGAAATGCCTGTAGCGACAGCCCTCGCATAGCCATGCTCCTGGCAGGCCAGACCTTCGAACAGAAAAAGCGTCCCAATGCTGCGCAGATTTTTCGCCTACTACCGCCCCTGGAGAAGTCTGTTCATCCTGGATTTCTGCTGCGCGGTTCTGTCTGGCCTGCTGGAACTCGGGTTTCCGATGGCCGTCAAGCTGTTTGTCGACGAGCTGTTGCCGACTCAGCAGTGGCTGCTGATCCTTGCTGCGTCGGCCGGCCTGCTTGCCATCTACGTGGTGAACACCGGACTGATGGCGGTCGTGGTCTATTGGGGCCATATGCTCGGTATCAACATCGAGACCGAGATGCGCCGGAAGAGCTTCGATCACCTGCAGAAGCTCTCGTTCCGCTTCTATGACAATCACAAGACCGGTCACCTCATCGCCCGGGTCACCAAGGACCTGGAGGAAATCGGCGAGGTTGCCCATCATGGCCCGGAAGACCTGTTCATCGCGATCATGACGTTCATCGGCGCCTTCGCGCTGATGTTCCTGGTCAATCCGCAGCTTGCGCTGATTACGGCGGCAATTGTGCCGCTGGTCGCCTGGGTGACAAGCCGCTATGGCGCGCGCATGACACGCAACTGGCAGGCGCTTTACGGGCGGGTCGGCGATTTCAACGTTCGCATCGAGGAGAATGTCGGCGGCATGCGGGTGGTGCAGGCTTTCGCCAACGAAGACCACGAGCGCAACCTGTTCGCGCGCGACAACGCCAGCTACCGCAAAACCAAGCTCGATGCCTATCGCATCATGGCCGCAAGCACGTCGCTGAGCTACATGAGCATGCGGTTGATCCAACTGGTGGTGATGATCGCCGGAAGCTACCTCGTGCTGCGTGGCGAACTTTCCAGTGGCGGCTTCGTTGGCTTCCTGCTCCTGGTCAATGTGTTCTTCCGGCCGATCGACAAGATCAATTCGGTGATTGAAACCTATCCGAAAGGCATCGCCGGATTTCGCCGCTATGCAGCCCTCCTCGACACTGAACCGGACATCGCGGATCGGCCGGGCGCAATTGACGCACCGACGCTCCGGGGTGACATCAGCTACCGGGACGTCAGCTTCGGCTATAGCGGCGAACGGCCGGTTTTGAAGAACATCAATCTCGACATCGAAGCAGGACAGACCATCGCCTTCGTCGGGCCATCCGGCGCCGGCAAGACGACCCTGTGCTCGCTGCTGCCGCGTTTTTACGAGGTCGACAGCGGGTCCATCACCATCGACGGTCTGGATATCCGCGATATGACGCTGGCTTCGTTGCGCGGCCAGATCGGTATCGTCCAGCAGGACGTGTTCCTGTTCGGCGGCACGATCCGCGAGAACATCGCCTATGGCCGGCTGGACGCGGTCGAGAGCGAGATCGTCGAGGCAGCGCGCCGCGCGCGCCTCGACGAACTCATCGCCTCGCTGCCGGAAGGCCTCGATACGATCATCGGCGAGCGCGGCGTAAAACTTTCGGGCGGTCAGAAGCAGCGCCTGGCAATCGCGCGCATGTTCCTGAAGAACCCGACCATCCTCATCCTGGACGAGGCGACGTCGGCACTCGACACGCAGACCGAGCGCGAGATCCAGCAGTCGCTGGCAGAGCTTGCGCAGGGCCGAACGACGCTGGTGATCGCGCACCGGCTGGCGACGATCCGCAATGCCGATCGCATTGTGGTGGTCGCCGATACAGGCATCGTCGAACAAGGTCCGCATGATGAACTGGTGGCACGCGGCGGCGCTTACTCGCGACTGGGCGCGGCTTCAGATTAAATCCGCTGGGAGGTGATTCCAAGCGGCGGGCGAGCCCGCCGCCTGGAAGTCGAATCTCGACCGTGTGGCCGAACGCTGTTATCGGCTCCCCCAGATACCGTGTCCGTAACCGGGTTCGGGGAAGGTCGAATTTCCTGCCGAGGTCGGTGCGCTGTCGGCCGTGCCGACACTGGCTGTGCCGCCCAGGTCAAGCGCGTAGCCGTTGTCGGACGCCATCGAATGGTGACCGGTCTTCGGATAGAAGGAGCCATGGCTGTAGTCGGAGCCATAGTGGTCGCTGCCGGCAAAAGCCATGCCGGAGGCAAACAGGAAGGTGGCTGTGGCAAGAACGATCTTGAGCATTTCAATTCTCCATTTTGAGGGTTAGCGTTTGGCCTCGACGCGCCGTGCCCCGCACCGCATCGATGAGGCCGTCTTTTCATGCCCTTTGGGCAAACCGACCAACCGCTATCCTCCTGGATGTGCGGCGGCAGGTTGTTCAGCGCACGGTCTCTTGTTGCGTTCGTGCGCAGTTCGGTGGGCTGCCCAATGGCAGCCGAGATCATCACCAATCGGCAGTGTCAGCGCGGCCGTACGAATGGCGGCTGTTCCCGATCAGGCGTCGCGTAGCTGGGTTGACGTCTGCCCCTTGTCGATCATGGCGTTGCAAGAGCCGGCGAGCCGCTTCATGGCCCGGGTGGTTTTGGCCAACAAGGCTCGCGCGGAGCCGGTCGGGGAAATCGTATGAAGCAACTGGCCTATGCATTTTGAACCTCAGGTTTCGGAGCAAAAAATGTCGACCCTCGCCAAGACTAGATGTTCGGTATTAGGCTCTGGATATTTTCGTTTCGTCCGTTTATTCTTCCGCGTCTTCGGATCTTATTGTCATACACCGCTTTCGTTTCAGGCGTTTTTCTGCATCGCGGTGGAGTGTTTCGTTTGTTTCAGAGGCACGCCCGACGGGGCGGGACGCATTTTGTGGATGGTCGTCCTCGATGGCGCGACACCGGCTTGCGCATGCCAGGCCTGTCCGCCTCGCTCGACCCAAGGACGGACAGGCTCAGCCTCGGCTTACGGCCGGATGTTGTGGTTGACGCGGAAGAGGTTCGCCGGATCGTATTTGCGCTTGACCGTGACGAGCCGCTCATAGTTGGCGCCGTAGGCGGCGCGTTCACGCGCCTCGCCTTCATCATCCATCATGAAGTTGATATAGGCGCCACCGTGCGGGTTGTGCTTGTGCACCGCAGCCCAATACTCGCTTGCCCAGCGCCTCAGCTCCAGCGCCTTCGTCGGGTCGGGGTCGATGCCGGCGATAACCATGGACCAACGCGCTCGCCGCGCTCCCCAGGCGGTAGCGTCCGGAGCCACTTCCTGGGCCGCTCCGTCGATGGGGTAGAGATGCATCAGCGACAGTTCGCTCGGCGTCTTCGAGCCGTGCTCGGCATGGGCTGCGATGGCCGCATCGGACAGCTCGTCGACATAATCGCCCTTCCAGTACCACTGCAAGCCCTTCGGCAGCAGCGGATCAAACAGCGCCTGCAGATCGACGAAGGGCATCTGCATCATACCGTCCATCAGTGGCCCGGGAAGCGCGTCGCGCACGGGCTGCATCGCCCGGATGCCGTCCTCCTCCGCGCCGTTGTAGCAGCTGATCAGCGCGCAGACGCGCCTTCCCCAGATCTCGCGCGGGAAAGGGTCGCAGGAGGGCACCGTCTTGATGCCGAAGAACATCCCGAGCTCTCGCGGCGCTCCGGGCAGGAAGCCGCGGTACCAGCGCATGATCTCTGCGGTATGCTCGATGTCGAAGAAGATCGGCCCGGCATAGACATCCTTCGCCGGATGCGCCTGAAATGTGAAGCGCGTCACGACGCCGAAGTTGCCGCCGCCGCCGCGCAGCGCCCAGAACAGCTCCGGGTGTTCGTTCTCACTTGCCGTCACGACGCTGCCGTCGGCCAGCACGACCTCGGCCGCAAGCAGATTGTCGATGGTGAGGCCGTGTTTGCGCGTTAGATGGCCAGTGCCGCCGCCCAGCGTCAGTCCGGCGATGCCTGTGGACGAGACGAGGCCAGCCGGCACCGCCAGCCCATGAGCGCTGGCGGCGCGGTCGACATCGCCTTGGGTGCAGCCGGCCTCGACGCGGACCGTGCTGGTCCCGATATCAATATCGACCCGATTCATCGGCGACATGTCGATGACCATTCCGCCGTCGCAACTGCCGAAGCCCGGACCGCTGTGGCCGCCGCCGCGAATGGCAAGAAGCAAGTGCTTGTCCCGGGCATGATTGACTGCCGCGACGACATCGGCGACCTCGGCGCAGGGGATGATCCAGCGCGGCCGCTTGTCGATCATGGCGTTGTAGAGCCCGCGAGACTCTTCATAGGCCGGATGGTTTTGGTCAATGACGCTCGCGAGGAGCCGGTCGGGGAAATCGTGCGAAGTAACTGGCTTATCCATATTGAACCCTCAGGTTTCAGAGCAAGACGCGTCGACACTCGCCAAGACTAGATTGTTCATCCTGGGCGCTGGACATTTGCGCTTCGCCGGTTGAATCTGCCGCATCTGCGGCTCTTCTTGTCCTACACCGCCTTCGTTTCAGGCGTTTTTCTGTGGTGTGGTGGGAGTGTTTCGTTTGTTTCAGCGCGCGCCCCACGGGGATGACAGGCGACACGTCAGCGCCGGCGATGTCTCCCACGCGCCGGAATAGTTGAAACAAATCACGCGTCGCCCGAACGCGTGCTGAAACAAAGAAGGGCTATTATCCGCCCTCGCGGGATCACGCGAACAAAGGGAACGACCATGCGGCCTGATAATCCGGTGCCATCCACACACACAGGCTATGCGCTTTTTGACGCCAACCATGTTCTCGTCAACAGCAATCCGCAGATATTTGGAAGCCGGCGGCTCGACCGCGGCGAGATGCAGCCGACGGACGCCATTGCCGCAGTCGCCGAAGCCCTATCACGTCTAAAGAGTTTCGACGGCCGCCCCATCGAGCCGGGCAACGCATTTGTTGAAAGCGCCGCAGCGCGATGGACGCAAATCGACGACGCTCCAGTTGAAGCCGAGACATTGGATGGCCGATGGAAGTTGCTCACCGCACATCCTTGGCCGGATGGCGGCATGGCCCTGGTAAGCGTCGACATTACCGAGATGAAGCGAGCGCAGATCGCGCACCAGGAGAACGCCGAGATATTCCGCTGCATCACGGACAGTCACCCGCTGCCGGTTTGGGTGGTGGACGCGGGAAGCGGGCAGATCCTCTACGAAAGCCTCGATGCGTCGAACCTGCTTGGCCGAAAATGGACGCCGAACGAGCCGCAATTCCTGACGGATCATTTCGTGAATTCTGGCGAATTCGATGAAATCAGTTCTCTCGCCAGCAACAGCGAGATCGTCCGGGATCACGAAATCCAGCTCAGAAACACAAGCGGATCGGCCGTCTGGTGTTCGACCAACTGCCGTCGCGGCGTCTATGGCGGGCGCCCCTCGCTCATCATCGGCGTATTGGACATCACGGAACGCAAGCAGCGCGAGGATCTGTTCGGTTTCCTGATCAAGCATCACCCGTTGCCGGTATGGATGAACGATGCAAGTTCGGGGGAACTCATCTACCAGAGCAATGCTGCCGAACGGCTGCTTGGATGGAGCAAAAAGGCGCAACGCGAGACGGTGCGGCTCGGCGATTACTTTGTCGACCCCGAGAAACACCGGGAAATCAATCGCGAGCTCATGCTAAAAGGCGTCGTCGAAAATTGCGAAGTGCTTCTTAAAAGACCCGACGGCCAGGAGTTCTGGGCCACGGGCAATCTCAGGATCGTCGAGTTCCAGGGCCGGCGAGTGGTTCTCGCCGGCATCGCCGATGTGACCAAGCAGAAGAAGCGTGACGGCGAAGTCGCCGCGGCGCGGGAGATGCTCGCGGACGCCGTTGAATCACTCTCCGAAGGATTCGCACTGTACGACGAAGACCACCGCCTGGTCATGTGCAACAGCCTTTACCGCGAGCTGAACCACCCGGTGCGGGATCTCGTCGAACCGGGTGTGGAATGGGACGAACTCCTTCGCGAATCCGCCAAGCGCGGCGTGTTCCGCAATGCGGTTGGGCGCGAGGATGAGTGGCTCGACGAGCGGATCCAAAGCCGGATCGAGTTCCATTCCCATTTCGAGGTCCCCCTCTCCGACGGCAGATGGCACTCGGTATCGATACATCCCACCGATCTTGGCGGCTTCGTCGTAACGCGCGCCGACATCAGCGAGCGCAAGAAGGCCGAGGCATTCGAGCGCGACGCCACGACACTGCTGCAAAAGGTGCTCGATGCCTGCCCTTCGCCGATACGCATGACCACGTTCGAGGGAGAAACGCTCTACCGCAATCCTGCTACCAGAGATCTCTACGCCGACCGTCCTCGAATAACCGACCAGTATGTCGATCCAGACTATAGCGCGATATTGGAGCGCACCCTGATCGAAAAGGGCAGGATCGATGATTTTCGGGTCCAGCAGTACGACACCGAGAACAAGGCCTTCTGGGCTTCGATTTCCGCTCGCCTGATCGATTTCCAGGGAAGGCAGGTGATAGTGTCGAACACGACTGATATCACCGACATGATCACCGCCCAGCAAGAAACGCGCAAGGCCAACGAGCGGCTGATCGACGCGATCGAATCTCTGGCCGAAGGGTTTGCCCTCTACGACAGGAACGATTGCCTGGTGCTGGCCAACAGCAGGTACCGCCAGATGCACGCGATAAGCGCGGATGTGCTCGTTCCCGGGGTGAACTGGTTCGATTTCCTCCGCGTGACCGCAGAGCGCAACCAGTTTCCGGTTCCACGCGACAAGATCGACGACTGGCTTGCCGAGAGGGCAAGGGACCGCCGCGAATTCCGGCAACAGGAATTCCGTCATACGGACGGGCGTTGGTTTTTCGTCTCGAACTGTCCGACCCGCGAAGGCGGGTTCGTGGTCACCCGTGTCGACATTACAGAGCGCAAGCGGGCCGAGGAGGCCGCCAAGGAAGCGGACGAACTGGTCCGTAAAGTCCTCGCAGCCTGCCCCGTCAACATCCAGATGACCCGCGCGCATGACGGGAAGCTGCTTTACCGCAGCCCCGCCACCGTTGATCTGCTCGGCGACGTCACCAGCGCCGTCGACTATTATGTCGATCCTTCAGAGCGGAGGCGATACGTCGAGCGGCTGCTCGCGACGGGATTGGTCGACGATTTCGAAACCCAGCTCAAGCGCAAGGACGGTGGAACCTGCTGGTGCTCGATTTCGTCTCGACTGATCGATTACCATGGTGAGAAGGTGATCGTTTCCCACGCCTACGATCTCACCGACCGTATCGAAATGCAGCAGGAATTGGAGCGGCAGCGCGAGACGCTGCACCAGAACGAAAAAATGTCGGCGCTCGGTGGATTGCTGGCCGGGGTGGCGCATGAGCTCAACAATCCGCTCTCGGTGGTGCTTGGCCTGTCATCGCTGTTGAAGGAGACCGCTGCCGACGCCAAGGTCGTGGAACGCGCCGACAAGATAAGCAAGGCAGCCGAACGCTGCGCCAGGATCGTCAAGACTTTCCTGGCTATGGCCAGACAGCAGCCGACGCGAACCTCAAACGTTGCGATCGATGACATCATTTCCGAAGCGGTCGAAGTGGCGACCTATTCGATTCGATCGTCGGACATCGGGCTTTCAGTTCATCTTGAACCTGGTCTTCCCCCGATCTGGGCGGATCCCGATCAGCTTGGCCAGGTGCTGATCAACTTGCTTGTCAATGCAGAACAGGCGTTGCATGGCTGGGAAGGACGAAGGACAATCACGGTTTCAACGCGGCTTCATCCCACATCCGGCAACCTAATCGTCAGCGTTGCCGACACGGGTCCGGGAATTCCCAAAGAGATACTTCCCCGCATTTTCGAGCCGTTCTTCACGACCAAGGAGATTGGGGCAGGGACCGGGATCGGGCTGTCCTTCTGCCATCGGATCGTTCAATCCCATGGAGGAACCATCGAGGTCGAATCCCCCGAAGGGGGTGGCTCGACCTTCATACTTTCGCTGCCTGCTTCGGACCGTCTCGACGAAGGAACCGAAACGGCCGAAGACGAGCTCCCGAATTCGACCGGCATTGCCTGTCTGGTGGTGGACGACGAAGAGGAAGTGGGTGAGCTGGTTGCTGAGGTGCTCAGGCGAGATGGTTTCAACGTCACCATTGCCAGATCCGGCGAAGAAGCGCTGCTGCACCTCAAGAACCGCACTTTCGCGGTGATCCTGAGCGATCTGAAAATGCCTGATATGGACGGGCGGGGATTGTTCAACCAGATTGCCAAGCTCCATCCGGCTGAACTCGACAGGTTAGCCTTCCTGACGGGGGACACAATCAGTCCGGACGCGCAGATGTTCCTGCGCGCCGCGAAACGGCCCTATCTCGAGAAACCGATCAAACCGAACGAGCTCCGTTCGTTTGTCTCTAATCTGGTCAACAACAATGCTTGACAGACCCGTTGATTTGCACGTCACTTTAGAGGCAGCTTATCCATCAGGCTGGTTGCTCGGTAGACGATCTTGACGACGCACGCACATGTAGTGGTCTGCGATGACGAACCGGATATCCGCTACACGGTAGCGGAATATCTGGAGCACCATGGCTATGCCGTGACGCCCGCCAACGCGGGGCCTGCCCTGCGTGAACTTATTGAGAGCCAGCACGTCGATGTGGTCATATTGGATATCCGAATGCCAGGTGAGGATGGCCTCTCGCTGGCGCGATATCTACGAGAGCACTCAGACGTTGCTATTATCATGCTGACCGGATCGGCGGAAATCGTCGACCGCGTTGTCGGATTGGAGATTGGCGCCGACGACTATGTCGCGAAGCCCGTCGACCTGCGGGAGCTGCTGGCGCGGGTCAAGGCCGTGCTGCGCAGGACATCGGCGAGCGAACGCGCTGCGGGGAAAGCGAGTACTCCGGGCCCTCACCAGCTCCAGTTCGGCAAGTGCCGCTTCGACCCGGACGCACACAAATTATACAACGCCGAGGGAATCGAAATAGCGATCACCCCGATGGAGTTCCGGCTTCTGAAAGTATTCAGCGAACATCGCGGACGCGTACTCAACCGCGATCAACTGCTCGAACTCGCCCATGACCGCGGGTGGGATCCCTTCGATCGCAGCATCGACATTCGCGTTTCGCGCCTGCGGAAGAAAATCGAGGTCGATCCCTCCAAGCCGGAGGTGATCAGGACGATCCGCGGCATGGGTTACCTCTACGCTTGAGCGCGCCACTGGCTGGTTGAACCAGCGCCTCGGCCCCTGCGGCTTATGCGGTTTGTGGCTCCAGGGGGGTAGCCCTCTCAACCTCTGATCTTCGGGTGTGTTTCTACTATGACGTGTGGCACTGAAGCGCAGTTACCGGCCAAGCATGTCATTTTCAACCTAGGATTGCGTGTCGCAGCCGGGGTTGCGAGGCTGCGACACGTTTCCTGAGCCGACAACGACGCCGGCACCTTAAGAGCGGGTCAGAGCCGTTCGATGCCGAGAAAATCCGGCGCTCCCACCCAGGCGGCCTTGAAGCGCGCATCCATCTCTTCGGCGTCCGCTGTCCTGCCGGTCCTGCGGAAAACCTCGCGCAGGCCCCACAACGCCCAGGCGTTGTTTGGCGTCTGTTCCAGGACGTGCGCGAAGGCTGCCGCGGCCACCTCGTGCTCACCCATGGCCATGTAGACCCCGCCGAGGGTCTGTCGGACCGGATAATACCAGTAGGCCGGTTCCATATAGGCAAGGCCGTCCTCGATCGCGACCGCCGCCTCAAGCTTATCGCGCGCTTCCCGCAGGTTGCCCTGGTGCTGGGCAATGCGGGCCTCCACGATCAGCGCGCTCAATTCCAGCAAATCCGGCGCCGGAAGTCCTCCCGCCGTTTCCGTGGAAAAATCGGTCTCGGCAGCGAGCTTGCGGATTGCGGCGGTCTCGGCGCGCGCCGCCTCGCTCGCACCCTTTGCGGCGAAGGCGACGCCCCGCGCATATCGCCAGGTTGCCTTGACATAAGGCAAGGCGTTTGCCGGCAGCGGCAGCGCGAGTATGGCCTCGTGATCGCTATACTGGGCGTGGGCAAAATAGGTCGCCGCCTTGATCGGCTGCAGCCCGGCCACCTTGCTGGCCGTGGTATTGGAGACCAGCGATTCGAGCTTTTTGGCCGCCTCGGCGATTGCCTCGACGTCGCCCGCCATCTGTGCGGAGGTCATCAGGAAATGCAGGTTGTGCGGATAATAGCCGTCCGTGTAGACACCGGGCGTGCTCTCCGGCGCTATGCCGACGCGCTCGAAATAGGCCTCGTCCGCTGCCACCGCCTCGCGGTTGATCTCCAGGCTGTCGATCCACCGGCCGACCTGGTGATAGATGTGCGCTGGCATGTGCACGATGTGTCCGGCGCCGGGCATGAGGGCGGCAAGCCGGTCGGCATGAGCTTCGGCCCTTTCCGGCGTCGTGGATGCTTCGACGGCATGGATATAGAGATGGATCGCACCGGCATGATCCGGATTGCGCGCCAGCACCCGCTCCAACGAGGCCACAAGCTTGACCGTGTCCGGCTTTGGCGTTGCCCCGCCGTCAAGCCAGTAGTCCCACGGCATCAGGTTCATAAGCGCGTCAGCGTAGAGCGTGGCGATCTCGTCGTCCTGCGGGTGGCGGTCTGCCAGTTCCGCCATCGCCGCGGCATAGGCCTCGTTCAGGGCACCCTGATCGGCCGAAGTATCGGCGCTGTAGCGCTTGGAGAGCGCGGCGATAAGATCCTTTTCCCGGCTGGAGGCGAGGTGCGCTAGCTTGCGCGCCTGCGCGACGGCTTCGGCAGCATTCGCTGCCGCCTCCTGGCCCATGCCGGCGTTGATGTTGGGGCCGAGCACGTAGGCCTCGCCCCAGAAACACATGGCGCAGGTCGGGTCCAGCTTCTGCGCGACCCTGAAAGCGCGTTGCGCTTCGGCGTGGTTGAATGCCCACGCCCAGCGCAGGCCCTGATTGAAATAGGCCTGCGCCAGCGGGTTGGCGGTGGTGACAGGGTAGGAATGACTGCCGAGGTTTTCGACTAGCGGGACGCTTGTCGAATCCTCTGCAACCGCCGCCTTGGCCTGGCGGTGCGGAACGCCCGTTTCATGGGCATTCGCGGCGGGCGCCGCCAGAAGGGCGGCCGCGCTCGCACAGGCCAGTAGCGGGAGCCTAAATGAAAGCTTCATGGTTCAGCCCGCCTTGTCTTCTTGGCCGCGCTGCAAGCCGCGGACCACCAAGCCAATCTCGGACCGGCTGATCCCGATGTCCTTCAGGAGGGCATCGTCCATTGCCGCAAGGGTCCGTTCCGCCATGCGGTGAATCCGGTAATTCCGAAATGAGCGGTAAGCTGTTCGCATTCTCGACATCGCAATACTCCATTGATTGGCGCCGCGGGGTGCAGCGGTGCCGTTGGATTTAAACCATCGCTGTTTCAGGGGTTTTTCCGCGCCGAACTCGAAGTGTTTCGTTTGTTTCAGTGCCGGGATGGACTTTTGAGAAGGAGTTCCATAGTCCGACCGACGACACTCAAAACCACCTCCTCAACGAGGCGGTGGACCAGCCAGCCGCAGCGGAGTAAGGCAGCGGGTTGGGTCATCTTACCGAAGTGCGTGGCGCAGCATGACGTGCAAGCGTTGCGAATGCGATCAGACCGGCTATCGGTGGAGTACGCATGAAGAAGACTGTCGTTAGAGTCGTCTGTGCCATTGGCCAAGCGGGGCAGCTCGGCCTCAACGGCGGCCTTCCCTGGGAAGGCAACCGGTCGCCGGAGTTCGTCGCCGACGTTGCACGATTTTTCGACCTGACCAGAGGACACGTCTTGCTCGCCGGTCCCAAGACGATCGCGAGCGTTCCGGATTTTGCGCGCGCGGATCGGGACCTTGTCGTCGTTCGCTCCAGCATGGATCCCGAGGCCACACTCCAGCGCTTCGTCGGCCGCGTCGTCTTCATCGGCGGCGGGCCACCAGTGTGGGACGCCTACGCGCGCTTCGTCAGCCATTGGGATATCACGCGGCTGCCCTATGACGGACCGGCGGACCGCTGGTTCGATGCAAAATGGCTTACGGCGGGTGGCGAGATTGCCAGAAATCACAACGACCCCAGAAATCACCGCGACCAATGAAGGCTCGGCTCACAGCGGGCACCGCGATGGAACGATCGCGGTGCCCGTAGTCTGTACCCGCACATTTAGCAGTTCGCCCCAGTCTGCGGATCGCACGCCTTGTTTTCTTGCTGCTGTGGTTTGGGCTCGGCCTGTTCCGGCTCGGCCTGCTGCTGCTCGGCGGCGGGCTGCTCCTCAGCCTTCGGCTTCTCAGGCTTGGCCGCCTGTTCGGGCTCGGCCTGCTCCTGCTCGGCGGCGGGCTGCTCCTTGGCCTT
>NZ_JBVVQE010000085.1:0-27494 GCF_055811435.1 Mesorhizobium sp. WSM4837 | reverse complement strand
TCGTCGCCAGCGGCGCGCCGCCCTCGTTGGTGAGGCGTATATAGTCGGCGCCCATCCAAAGTGTCAACAACGATTTCGGTCTTTTTTGAATTTTTTGCGACGAAAGATTGCGGCGCCGATTTTCGGTAGCCGACTTCCGCGGCGGCATGGGGATAACAAAGCCGAACATCGCCACGGAGCCCTATTGCCGCCGCATTGCGGTTTGACACCAAGGCCAACGAAGCTGGCGCAGCACCACCGGCGCGGCGCCTTACAAGAGACTGTAAGAGAGCCACTAAGAGAGAAGTATGACTGGGGATCTCGGCCGAAGCCAGCCGCTTCGTTGACTTCGCCCGCCGTGACAGGCAAATGTCATGGCCACAACAAAAGCGACAAGCCGTCCCGCCCGGGGAAGAAGCAGCCTTTCTGGATGCCAGATACGGAAAATGTCATAGCCGAACTCGGCAACGAGCCGCCGCTGATTGCGGACGGTCGCAGTGGCCCGCCCGACCGGCGCGAGGTTTCGGCGCGCTGGCTGTCGGGCACTTTTCTTACCGGCGTGACGTCGAGCGTGCTGATGGGTGTGGCGCTGTTCGCAGCCCTCGACGGCCGTCAGCAATTGGCGACGCCGCCCGAAATCGCCGAACTGATCAGCCTTGCGAGAGGCGACGATTCCGGCGAGATCGCCAAGACTACCAGGCTGGTGGCGCCGCGCCAGATCGCCAAGGCCAAGGACCGCCGGCGCATGGAAGTGCCGATGGTGACCAAGGTCGGCGACCGCGATGTCATCCACACCATGCCTTTCGTGCAGATCAAGATGGCGCTTGCCGCCGGGCACACGACCAGCCGCGCCTATCCGCCTTTCAATCCGATGCAGGTGTTTGGCGACGACCGCGACGGCAATGCCGGTCAGCCGGCGACCGCCGCCGCAGGCCAGATCTATGGCGCCAAGGTCGAAAGCGAGTTGAGCCTGAAAACGGTCGATTTCCCAATCGAGACGGCAGCGTTCGACGAAAAGAGTGACTTGTCCGCCGACGAGGTGGAAAAGGTGGTGCGCGAGGCCGGCACGGGTCTGAGCGACGGCGCCGTGCAGGTCGCATCGCTGCATTATGTCGACCCGCAGCGATTCGGCGATGCATTCGCCGAGAGCATGGCCGGCTCCTACGACGTCAGGATCGTTCCGGAAAACGTCTCGGTGTCGCCGCGTGCTGCCCCCGACGATCAGGCGCCGGCCTTCGCCGAGGAGATCATCCCCTTCACCAGGGACCGCAACATCGTCGAGGCTTTCGCCGATTCGGGCTATACCGGCGAGGACGCCACCGGTATGGCCGAGGCGATCGCCAAATTGCTGAATGCGACAGCGCTCAAGGCGGGAACCGTGCTGCGCGTCGGCCTCGAGATCCATGGCGACGCCGCCAAGGTCGTTCGCACCGGCATCTACGACAGGGCCCAGCATATCGTCACCATCGCGCTCGATGATCACGGCCAATATGTGCCGGCGCAGGAGCCGGAGCCCAATCCCGAATTGCTGACCGCGTTCGATGATTCGCCGCCGGTGGTGGTGCGCGGCAATCTGCCGAACGTCTATGACGGCATCTACCGCGCCGCCTACTCCTACGGCATGTCCAAGGCGATGACCAAGCGGCTGATCAAGCTCCTGGCGTCCGGCGTCGATTTCCAGTCGCGGCTCAATCCGTCGGACCGCATCGAGGTGCTGTTCTCGCAGCCGGATGGCGACGACCGGGCATCCGACGAATCCGAGCTGCTCTATGTCTCGGCGAGCTTCGGCGGCACGACGCGTAATTTCTACCGGTTCCAGATGCAGGACGGCAGCACCGACTATTTCGACGAGGACGGCCGCAGCGCCCAGCAATTCCTGCTGCGCAATCCCCTGCCCGCAGGAAAATTCCGCTCCGGCTTCGGTGCCCGCAGGCATCCGATCCTCGGCTATGTGCGCTTGCATACCGGCGTCGATTGGTCAGCCGCCATCGGCACGCCGATCATCGCCGCCGGCAACGGTGTCGTCGAGAAGGCCGGCTGGGCCGGCGGCTATGGCAAACAGATCATCCTCCGTCACGCCAATGGCTACGAGACCTCCTACAATCACCAGAGCGCATTTGCCAAAGGCATCGCGCCGGGCGTGCGCGTCCGCCAAGGCCAGACCATCGGCTTTCTCGGCCAGACCGGCCTCGCCACCGGTCCGCATCTCCACTACGAGCTGATCGTCAACGGCACCAAGGTCGACCCGATGCGCGTTCGCCTGCCGGTCGGCAAGGTGCTGAAGGGCGACGACCTCGTTGCCTTCAAGCGCGAGCGCGGGCGCATCGATGATCTGCTCAAGCAGGAAGACAATGATTCGCTGAAGGTCGCGAGCGCCAAGATTGAAGGCTGAGCTGAGTTGGGCCTGGCTGCTCAGCGCTGCGGAGCCTCGGATCCACGCGGCCATGGCAGTCGCTCGCCGGAAACAGTTGTCCACGCCACGATCGCCGAGAGCAGGCAAAGCAGCGCGGTCACCAAGGCGACTGCTGCGAACGCTGCGTCGCTGGCGGCAAGCCTTGCTGCATCGACATCCGGCGCCGGTTCGCCGAAACCCGGAATGCCGGATGCGGCACCGCTGTTCAGCACGGCTGCATAGACCCAGGCCGCCAGTGACCCCATCGCCGCCACTGCGATCAGGCCGCCAATGCGCGAGACGGCATTGTTGATTCCCGAGGCAGCACCGGTATCCTTGTCCTCGACCGCCGTCATCACCGCCGTCGACAGCGGCGACACCACCAGCGCCATGCCGAGCCCCATCAGCGCCATCAGCGGAAACACGCCCCACCAGAAACTGTGGAAGCCAGCATAGGCCAGCACGGCAAGCCCGGCAAAGGCGACAGCGACGACGAGACTGCCGCTGGCGATCGGAAAACGCGGACCGATCCGGTCGGACCACTGGCCGACCGGCCCCGACAACAGCGCGATCAAGACCGACAGCGGCAGGAAGATGAAGCCGACCTCGGCGGCGCTCAGCCCCCATCCGGCGATAAGCAGCATCGGCAGATAGAACAGGTTGGCCGACAGTGCGAAATAGAGGAAGAAGGTCGCCACATTGGCGCCGGCGAAGGCGCCGACCCGAAACAGCGAGAGATCGATCATCGGTTCGCGCTGGCGGCGCTCGAAGACAATGAACACGATGAGCAGCACCGCGCCGGCGGCAATGCTCGGGCCGGACATTTGCCCCTCGCCCTCTGCACTCATCGAAGTCAAGCCGTAGGCAAGCGCTCCGAACGCCAAGGTGGCGAGTGCAGCGCCGCCGAGATCGAGGCTGCGCCTTTCGGTCGGCGCGTCGGCCGGGACCTTGGCGAGAAGATAGATCGAGACAAGACCAAGCGGCAGATTGACCGCGAAGATCACCCGCCAGATGCCGTCGCCGAAGGCCGACAAGACTACGCCGCCCAGCACCGGGCCAAGCGCCGTCGTCAGCGCCGAGGCTGCCGCCCAGATGCCGATCGCCCTGCCGCGCTCCTTCTTCGGATAGGCCTTGGCGATAATAGCGAGGCTGCCTGGCACCATGATGGCAGCACCGATGCCCTGGATGGCGCGAAACGCAATGAGCATTGGTGGATTCGGCGCCACCGCGCAGACAAGCGAGGCGGCAATGAACAGCGCGATGCCTGCCACGAAAGCATGCCGCAGGCCAAAACGGTCGCCGGCGGCGCCGCCAACAAGGATGAGTGCCGAAAGCGTCAGCGCATAGGCGTTTGAAATCCACTGCGCCTCGGCGAAACTGGCGCCAAGATCGACGCGGATCGCCGGCGTGGCGATGGCCAGGATCGAGCCGTCGATGAAGCCAAGCGCGGAAGCCAGGATCGCCGCGATCAGCACGAACCTGCGTCGCGATTGCGGGCAGAACGTATCGGCCGGCAGCTGCTTGACCAGGGGGACGGCTTCGGCGCCGACTTCGCTTGGAGAACGCATGAAGCCTGCTTAGACCTCCTATGCGCCGGCAACAACCGGCCAAAGGGTTGCTGTCGTTGAAACCAGAACAGGATCACGTCGCCCAAAGAGCCTGCTCCCGGGTTGGCCCAAGACTGCGCGATGATTTGGGATAGGGCTCAGTCGATGAATTCCACCGTGACCCCCGGCGACACGATTTTTGCCAGTTCGCGCGCGTCCCAATTGGTCAGCCGCACGCAGCCATGACTTTCGGTCTTGCCGATCTTGGAGGGGTCGGGTGTGCCGTGAATGCCGTAGGTCGGCTTGTCCAGCGCAATCCAGACCGAGCCGACGGGGCCGTTCGGGCCCGGCGGGATGGTCAGGATCTTGTTGTTTTCGCCCTGCTTGAAATTGATGTTCGGATTGTAGGTGTAGTTCGGGTCGAGAGCGACCCGCGACACCGCATGCGTGCCGGTGGGTGAAGGCGTGTCCGCCGAGCCGATGGTGGCTGGATAGGCCGCGATCAGCTTTCCCGACGCGTCATAGGCGCGGGCCTGCTTCTTGCCCTTGTCAGCGATGATGCGTGCCACCGGCGTGGCCACCAGCCTGCCGAAATTGGCGACCTTGATGATCGTGCCGGGACGGTTGAAATTGGCTTCCGGATTGAGCGCCTCCAGATAGTTCTCGTCCATGTGGAACCGCTCGGCCAGCGCTTCGGTGACTGAGGTGTAGCTCAGCCGTTCGAGTTGCGCCTTCTGGCCGTAGTCTTCCGGCACCGAGGCGACATAGGGGCCGGCCGCATCCTCGGGCGTGATGCTGTAGGAGGCGAAGGCATCGCCGCCGGATTGCTCAAGCGCCGCCTGGATGCCGACCACATCGGTCGACCGCAGATTGCTGCCGGTGATCTCGTTATAGGCGGCGAGCGCCTTGTCGACATTCGAGCCGAAGCGTCCGTCGACGACGCCGGGCGAAGCGCCGGCGCGGTCGAGCAGCACTTGCAGCGCCGCGACCTCCTGGCGTGCACCGAGTGAAAGCGACGGATCGACGACAATCTTCCCGTCGATCTTTGGCGGCAGTGCCGCCTGGTCGCCCGGCGCCGTCGGTTCGACCGGTTCGATCGCAGCCTCGTTGAGCGGCTGGCGCTTGACGGTGCGCGGCCTTACCGGCTGCGGCGCTTCCGGATAATTGTTGCCATAGTTGCCGCCATCCACCGGTGCTTCGGGAAAAGCGTCCACCGGATCGCCGTAGGGATCATATTCCTCGACCGGCGGTACGACGATCAGGCCCTCCTCTTCCAATTGCCTGCGGCGCAAGCGCGCCGTGTCGTCCGGATCGTCGAGATAATAGCGGTCGTCCTCGACCGGTCCGAGATTGCGCAAGCCCTCGCGGCGGAGTGCGCGGCGATCGAACCTGGTCTGCGGCGGCTGGATGGCGAGCACCTTGCCGGTTTCCGTATCGACGATGACGCGGTTTCCTCTGGCGTCGTAGTAGACGTCGAAATCGCCGTTCTGGGCGACCAGCACAGCATGGCCATCCGCGGCTCGGGCATCCGCGGCGCGGGCAGATCGCGGCGCGATGTCCTGCGTCGGCGCGGCCATTACACTCGAAGAAAGCAGCCCGGCGGCGAACGCCGAAAGGGTGAAGATCGTGCGGAACATGCTGGCCAAATTCTCCGGTCCGTAATTGCCGCCGCCCGGCGTTGTCTCTTTAGAGCGCCGCGCGTCCCTTCGGACGCGCAGGGACGCTCTAACACTTAAAAAACTCCGCATCATGCTTTCCGAAAATCCAATTCGATTTTCGGGCCTTTGCGGCAGGCGAACCCTTCGCCAGCAAATCAGTTGCCAACCATAAGGTTCCAACATGAACCGGGCATGAAGATGGCGGATTTCTGGCGGCCTGGAGCAAGAACACTAGCTGGCGGCGAATCCCAATTCCTTGCGCGCCTGCTTCGTCAGCTTGAGCACGACAAGGCGGTGGCTTTCGCGCAGATAGTCTTTTAGCGCGTCATCGTCCATGCTTTGGCTTGTCTGGCGCTGGATCCATTTCATGCCGCGTGAGGCAAGATAGGGCGCGGGCCGAAGGCCCGGCTGTTCCTTCAAGATGTCATAAGCGATGTCGGAGCATTTGAAGGTGACGAACGGCTCCTTGCCATCGCTCCAACCGCCGATCGCAAAGACCTTGGCTCCGACTTTCCAGACATGAGCACCGCCCCACTGGACGACATGGGTCGCCGACGGCAGCGAGGCGCAGAAGCTGTTGTAGTCGTCCAACGTCATCTGCGCCCCCGTTTAATTTTTTGATTATGCGGCGGCCTCGAAAATCAGGCCGCCGCCTCGGTCGCTACGATCGTCGGCTTCGACCGGAAGTTCAACCGGTCGGAACCAGCGGTGACCTTGACGGTCGAACTGTCGAGGATGTCGCCGAGCAGGATCTTCTCCGCCAGCGGATCCTGCAGTTCCTTCTGCATCACCCGCTTCAACGGTCGCGCGCCATAGGCCGGATCGTAGCCCTTGGCGGCCAGCCAGCCGATCGCCTCCTGATCCAGCGAAAGCGTGATCTTGCGATCGACGAGCAGACTTTCCAGCCGCTTGAGCTGGATCTCGACGATGCGGCCCATATCCTGGCGGCGCAGCCGGTGGAACAGGATCACCTCGTCGACGCGGTTGAGGAACTCCGGCCGGAACGACGCCCTGACGACTCCCATCACCTCGTCGCGGACGACATCGACGTCTTGGTTCTCGCCGAGACTGACCAGATATTCGGCGCCGAGGTTCGACGTCATGATGATCAGCGTGTTGCGGAAATCGACCGTGCGGCCCTGACCGTCGGTCAGGCGGCCATCATCGAGCACCTGCAGCAGCACGTTGAACACGTCCGGATGCGCTTTCTCGATCTCGTCGAACAGCACGACCTGGTAGGGGCGGCGCCGCACCGCTTCGGTCAACGCGCCGCCCTCCTCATAGCCGACGTAGCCGGGAGGCGCGCCGATCAGCCGGGCGACCGAGTGCTTCTCCATGAACTCCGACATGTCGATGCGCACCATGGCGCTCTCGTCGTCGAACAGGAAGCTGGCAAGCGCCTTGGTCAGTTCGGTCTTGCCGACGCCCGTCGGTCCGAGGAACATGAACGAACCGATCGGCCGGTTCGGATCCTGCAGGCCGGCGCGGGCACGGCGAACCGCTTTCGACACGGCCTGCACCGCCTCGCCCTGGCCTACGACACGCTTGCCGATTTCGTCTTCCATGCGCAGCAGCTTGTCACGCTCGCCTTGCAGCATCTTGTCGACCGGAATGCCGGTCCAGCGCGACACGATGTGGGCGACGTGATCGGGGGTGACCACCTCTTCGACCATGCCGACCTTGCCGTCTTGCGCCTCGGCCTGTGTCAGCTTCTTTTCGAGCTCCGGAATCTTGCCATAGGCAAGCTCGCCGGCGCGCTGGAATTCACCTTTGCGCTGGGCGATGGCGAGCTCGTTGCGCGCCTCGTCGAGCTGTTTCTTCAGGTCGGCGGCGAGCCCGAGCTTCTGCTTTTCGGCCTGCCACTTCGAGGTCAGTTCGGTCGATTCCTCTTCCAGGGCGGAAAGATCCTTTTCGAGCCGGGCGAGCCGGTCCTTCGACGCGTCGTCCTTCTCGACCTTCAGCGCCTCACGCTCGATCTTGAGCTGCATGATGCGGCGGTCGATCTCGTCCAGCGCTTCGGGCTTCGAATCGACCTGCATCCGCAGCCGCGACGCGGCCTCGTCGACAAGGTCGATCGCCTTGTCCGGCAGGAAGCGGTCGGCGATGTAGCGGTTGGACAGCGACGCTGCCGCGACCAGCGCCGAATCCGAGATGCGCACTTTGTGGTGCTGCTCGTACTTCTCCTTCAGGCCGCGCAGGATGGAGACCGTGTCCTCCACTGTTGGCTCATTGACGAAGACCGGCTGGAAGCGGCGGGCAAGGGCGGCGTCCTTCTCGACATGCTTGCGGTATTCGTCGAGCGTCGTCGCGCCGACGCAGTGGAGTTCGCCGCGTGCCAACGCCGGTTTCAACAGGTTCGATGCATCCATGGCGCCATCCGCCTTGCCGGCGCCGACCAGCGTGTGCATCTCATCAATGAACAGGATGATGCCGCCGGCCGCAGCGGTGACTTCCGAAAGAACCGCCTTCAGCCGCTCCTCGAATTCGCCGCGATATTTGGCGCCGGCGATCAGCGATCCCATATCGAGCGCCATCAACTGCTTGTCCTTGAGCGATTCCGGTACATCGCCATTGACGATGCGCAACGCCAGCCCTTCGGCGATCGCCGTCTTGCCGACGCCTGGTTCACCGATCAGCACCGGATTGTTCTTGGTGCGGCGCGACAGCACCTGGATGGTGCGGCGGATCTCGTCGTCGCGGCCGATGACCGGGTCGAGCTTGCCGGCGCGACCGTCGGCGGTGAGATCGCGCGCGTACTTCTTAAGCGCATCATAGCCCTGCTCGGCGCTCGCCGAATCGGCGGTGCGACCCTTGCGGACGTCGTTGATCACCTGGTTCAGCGCCTGTGGCGTCACGCCGGCCTTGGTCAGGATGTCGGCGGTCTTGGCGGATTTTTCGACCGCCAGCGCCGTCAGCAGCCGCTCGACCGTGACGAAGCTGTCGCCGGCCTTCTTTGCCAGTTCCTCGGCGGTCGAGAACACTTTGGCCAGCGGTTGCGCCAGATAGAGCTGGCCGTTGCCGCCCTCCACCTTGGGCATTGCCTCAAGTGCCGTCTCGACGCCCAGCTTGACGTCGCGGACGCTGCCGCCGGCGCGCTCGATCAACGACGGTGCCAGGCCCTCGTCGTCGTCGACGAGCACTTTCAATATGTGTTCGGGGGTGAACTGCTGGTGGTTGCGCGAGAGCGCCAGGGTCTGCGCCGACTGGATGAAGCCGCGCACGCGCTCGGAATATTTTTCAAGGTTCATATCTGTCTCCTTCCGTCACCGGCCCGCTTTGCGGCACCGGATCAGATTGCGGTGACGGACCCGCCCGTTCGAGCCGGGTCCTGTTCACGCGAGATATGGGGCGCAATCCACGGACCCTCAAGACGTCCCGATAACGGCGGACTCATAATATTTCCCGGGGGGCGCACATACAAAAACGGCGGAGATTTCTCTCCGCCGTCCAGGAATGTCTGGGCTTTGCTCGATCAGTTGTTGACGTCGACGATGGTGGGCTCGCCACCGGCGTCTTCCGCCGGAGCAGCATTCACGTTACCGCCGCCAGCATTGTCGTTACCGCCATCCACCTGATCAGCCACCTGATCAGCATTGACGCGCGGACGGCGCGGACGCCTGGGGCGGCGGGCAGCGCCGCTTTCGGCGGCGGCTTCGTTCATCTCGGCCTGGGCAGCCAGAGCCGCTGGCGAAAAGCTTTCGAACTGCGGCGCGGGTTCGGCCACAGAAACAGGCTCGTTCGGAGACACAGCTTCCACCTGCACGGGGGTTTCGTTCTGAACCGGTCTCTCGTTGCGCCGGTTCTGATCACCGCGCTGTCCGCCCTGCTCGCCGCGCGCACCAAATTCGCCGCGCTGGCCGTTCTGGCCGTAGCCGCCATTGGGGCGACGGTCGCGATGGCGGTTGTCTCGCCCGCCGGCATCGCGCCCACTGGCATCACGCCCACTGGCATCACGATTGTCACGGCCGTTTTCCTGGTTGAACGTCAATTCGGCCGGCGTGCCGTCGATGACCGGCTGCGGGCCTGCACCGTGGTTGACCACCGGAGCCGCAGTCTCGCCGACATTGCTGTTGCCGGCATTGTCGAACTCGTCGCGATCTTCGTCGCCGTCATCGTCGAAATCGTCGCGGTTCTGCTGAGCGCTCTGGATCGGCAGCTGCGCCTGCGCGGCAGCGATGATGCGATTGTAGTGCTCGGCGTGCTGGAGATAGTTTTCCGCCATCACCCGGTCGCCGGAGCTTTGCGCGTCACGGGCAAGGGTTGCGTATTTTTCGGCAATCTGCTGAGCCGATCCGCGGATCTTCACGTCCGGACCGTTGCTCTCGTAATTGCGCGTCAGGGGATTTGGACCCTTGCGGTTGTTGTTATTGTTGTTGCCGCCGCCATTGTTGTTGCGACCGCGCATGCGCCTGTTCTGCTGTTGTGGCCTCATTCGACTCTCTTCATTTTGAAATTTTCGAAAACTTTTTCACGAACGGAGGCGCTCATGCAGCCAGCCGTTTCGTCTCTTCACCGGCGTTCGCCCGCATCGATTGCGTTGGCGCCACGTGTCATCCTGTTCCGGTTACATCACTTGCCGGACGATTCCCGCACGAAGCTTGGGCGTCGTTTGCGCAAGAAGGCAGCTATTTCCAAGGAAACCGAATCGCTAAGAGCACTGCCTGCTTCGTCTCATCCGGTTAAGCGACCCTAGCCGCATTCCCCGGCATTGCCAAGCGCTTTTTTTGCACTGCATCACGGCTTTGTCAGTTCAAAGATCAGAACCCTCTCGTTTCCGCCAAAGTCGCGGAATACCCCCGCCGGCATATAGCCGGCTGCGGAGAATATGCCCGTGACCTCTTTACGTTGGGTGTGGCCGATCTCGACCGCAATCCTGCCCTCGGCTTCCAAAAAACCTGCCGCCTCGGCGGCGATAATCCTGTAGGAACTCAGACCGTCCACGCCGCCATCGAGGGCTTGGCGCGGATCGAAATCGCGGACTTCGCCCTGCAGATTTTCGATGTCTATGGACGCTATATAGGGCGGGTTGGCGGCAATTACATGGTATCGGCCAAAAACTTTTTCGAACCAGTCGGATTTGAGCACCTGGAACCGATCGGCCAACCCCAATTCCCCGGCATTGCGCATGGCGGTCACCAGCGCGCCTTGCGAAATATCGACCCCGGTGGCGACCGCCGCCGGAACGGCGCTGAGCAGCGCCAGCGCGATGGCGCCGGTGCCGGTGCCGAGATCAAGGATGCGGCACTCGCCCTGCCGTCCCGCTGTCGCCTTCACGAAGGGCAGCACCGCTTCGACCAGCGTTTCGGTGTCCGGTCGCGGCTCCAGCGTTTCCGGTGACAGCGACAGGCGCAAGCCATAGAACTCGCGATGGCCGAGGATGCGATGCACCGGCTCACCGGCGACCCGCCGCCTCAAGGCTGCATCGATCGCGGCAATCGCGCCGGCGTCGACACCGCATTCGGGATCGGCGATGGCTTGTGTGCGGGTCGTACCGGAAAAATGTTCGACGATCAGCCTCGCATCCAGCGCCGGATCGGCGACTGCGGCCGCAGCAAGGCGTGCCCGCGCCGCTTTCAGCAGCAGCCCTAGTGTGGTGGATTTGAGGTTCCTGCTATTTGTTGGCATCAGCGTCCAGGGACCTCAAATCCACCACCTAGATACCAGCAATCTGCTGGTGTGATTTTGAATCCGAAATTCGTCATTGCGCTGCCCCAACGTGATACGAATTTCGAATTCAAAGCCACACCGGCCTACTGGGCAGAGTGTCAGCCATCGAGGCCGATATCGGCGAGCAGCTTCGACTGGTGATCGGCGATCAGCGCGTCGATGATCTCGTCGAGTTCGCCCATCATCACCCGGTCGAGCTTATAGAGCGTCAGATTGATGCGATGGTCGGTGACGCGGCCCTGCGGGAAATTATAGGTGCGGATGCGCTCCGAGCGATCGCCCGAACCGACCTGCGATTTGCGCGATTCGGAGCGTTCCTCGTCAGCCTTGCTGCGCTCGAGGTCGTAAAGCCTGGCGCGCAGGATCTGCATGGCTTTGGCCCGGTTCTGGTGCTGCGACTTCTCCGCCTGTACGACCATGATGCCGGTCGGCAGATGGGTGATGCGCACTGCCGAATCGGTGGTATTGACGTGCTGGCCGCCCGAACCCGAGGCGCGCATCGTATCGATGCGGATGTCTTCGGCCCTGATGTCGATGTCGACCTCTTCCGCTTCAGGCAGCACGGCAACCGTCGCCGCCGAGGTGTGGATGCGCCCGCCGGCCTCGGTCGCCGGCACGCGCTGCACACGATGCACACCGGACTCGAATTTCAGATGGGCAAAGACCCCCTTGCCCGAAATCGTGGCGATGATTTCCTTGTAGCCGCCGACCTCGCCCTCGCTGGCCGACGCCGTCTCGAAACGCCAGCCGCGTCCCGCGGCATAGCGTTCGTACATGCGAAACAGGTCGCCGGCAAAGAGAGCCGCCTCGTCGCCGCCGGTGCCGGCGCGGATTTCGAGGATGGCATTCTTGTCGTCGGCGGCATCCTTGGGCAGAAGCAGGATCTGGATGTCCTTCTGCAGCGCTTCGATGCGTTCCTTGACCTCCGGCAGATCGGCCTCGGCCAGTGCCCGCATTTCGGCATCGGTGCTTTTGTCGGCGAGCATCGCCTGCAGGTCGGCCTGTTCATGCTCGGCGGTGCGCAGCGCCCTGATCTTAGCCACCATCTCCTGCATGTCGGCATATTCCGACGCCATCTTGACATAGGCGTCCGCCGCCGGCCCGGCCGACATTTGCGCTTCGAGCATGTCGAAACGCTTGACGACTTGGTCCATGCGGTCGCGGGGCAGGTTGATCATGGCGAAAGTCTATAGCGGAATGGAGCGGTCGTCGGCAAAGGCCTGCAGCAGCGCCCGCATCGGCAACCCCTGGGCCGGCGCCATGAGATTGTCGTCGAAGAACGCTTCCAGCTCGGCCAGCGGCAGTTCCGTCAGCATCGCCTTGACCGGACCGATCGAGGCCGGCGACATCGAGATCGATCGGTAGCCAAGGCCGATCAGCGCCATCGCCGAGATCGGCTTGCCGGCCAGCTCGCCGCACAAGGTCACCGGGGTTTGATTGCGCACCCCGGCGTCGGCAATCTGCTTCAGCGCGCGCAGGAACGGCGTCGACAGCACATCGAAGCGGTCGGCCAGCTGCGTGTTGCCGCGATCGACCGCCATGACGAACTGGAACAGATCGTTCGAGCCGACCGAGACGAAATCGACGGCCTTCATCAGCTCATCGAGCTGGAACAGCAGCGAAGGCACTTCCAGCATGGCCCCGAGCTTCAGGCTGGTCGGCAGATGATGGGCAAAACGCGACAGATGCCGCACTTCGCGATCGACGATTTCGCGCGCCTGGGCGATCTCGCCGAGCTCCGTCACCATCGGCAGCATCAGCTTCAGTTCACGCCCGCCGCATGCCTTCAAAAGCGCTCGGATCTGGGTACGCAACAGGCCCGGCCGGTCGAGCGTCAGGCGGATGGCGCGCCAGCCGAGCGCCGGGTTCTCTTCCTGGATCGTGTCCTTGAAGTAGGGCAGCACCTTGTCGCCGCCGATATCGATGGTGCGGAATGTCACCGGCTTGCCGCGCGCCGCGTCGAGCACGTCACGGTAGAGTCGTTCCTGGGCTTCCGCCCGCGGAAAGGTCGAGGCGACCATGAACTGCAGCTCGGTGCGGAACAGGCCGATACCGGCGGCGCCGGCCTCGGCAAGCTGCGGCAGATCGACGGCCAGGCCCGCATTCATCAAAAGGTCGACCTGGACGCCGTCCTTGGTCATCGACGGCTTCTTGCGCAGCTCGCGATAGACCTCCTGCCGCCGCGCCCGGAAGCGGACCTTTTCGGCATAGGCGGCTTCGAGGTCCGGCTGGGGGCGCAGGTGGATGGCGCCTTCTTCGCCGTCGACAATGATGGCGTCGCCGTTTTCCGCCATGGAAACGGCGCCCTTCATCTGGCCCGCAACCGGTATGCCCATGGCCCGCGCCACGATAACGACGTGGCTGGTCGCTGCGCCGTCCTCCAGCACCAGCCCGCGCAGCTTGTCTCTGGGATAATCGAGCAGTTCGGCGGCCCCCATCGAGCGGGCGACGATGATGGCGTCCTTCGGCAGCGAGACCGCGACATCGTCCGGCCCGCGCCCCATCAGCTGGCGCAGCAGCCGGTTGGCGAGATCGTCGAAATCGCTCATCCGCTCGCGCAGATAAGGATCGGTCATGTGCAGCATGCGGGCACGCATGTCGCTCTGCACTTTTTCCACCGCCGCTTCCGCCGTCAGGCCGTTGCGTACCGCCTCTTCCAACCGGCGCACCCAGCCGCTGTCGTTGGCGAACATGCGATAGGCTTCGAGCACCTGGCGGTGCTCGCCCTCGAAGGCGACTTCGCGGCGTTCCAGCATGTCGTCGATGGAGAGCCGGAGCGAACCGAGCGACGCATCGAGCCGCTTGATCTCTTCATCGCTGTCCTCGTTGAACAGATTGGTGACGACGATGCGCGGCTCATGCAGCACGACATGGCCAAGTCCGACGCCCTCGTTGAAGGACAGGCCGGTAAAGCTCACCGGGCGGCGCAGATCGAGTTCGAGGCCGGGCCGGGTCAGCCGGGCAAGGTCGCCGGTGGCGATCATCTCGGCGATCACCATCGCCGTCGTTTCCAGCGCCTCGACTTCGTCGTCGCGATAGTGGCGCATGGTCTTGTTCTGGACGACCAGCACACCGAGCGTGCGCCCCGCCCTGAGCACCGGCACGCCGAGGAAGGAATTGTAGATCTCCTCCCCCGTCTCCGGCAGGTAGGCGAAGGCTGGATGTTCCTGCGCGTTGGAGAGATTGAGCGGCCGTGCCGAGGCCGCGATCGTGCCGACGAGGCCTTCCCCCAGCCTGAGCTGCGCCAAATGGACGGCCTTCGGATTCAGGCCCTCGGTGGCATAGAGTTCGAGCACCGAATCGGCGCGCAGCACGTAGAGCGAGCACACTTCAGCGACCATATTGGCGGCGATGTCGCGCACGATGCGGTCGAGCCGCTCCTGCGGCTCCAGCGGCTCCTGCATGAGCTCGCGGAGCCGTTTCAGCAAAACGCGCGGGCCACTGGCCGTATCACGCATCGCGGCTTGTTCTCCAATGGACATTATGCCCGCCGCAGTTTCTCCCGCGGCCGGCGCTCACGCAACAACTCAAATAGAGCGGCGTCGGTCCAATTGGACCCACAAAGGACGCTCCAAGACTTCGAACTGCTGCATCGTGCTTTCCGAAGATCGACCTCCGATTTCCGGACCGAGCAGTCTGCTACTGCTTATCCAGACCGTAGATGGAATGCAAAGTGCGAACAGCAAGTTCTGTGTAGGGACCGTCGATCAGGATCGAAATCTTGATCTCGGATGTCGTGATCGCACGGATGTTGATCGATTTGTCGGCCAGCGCCTTGAAGGCGGTGGCGGCGACGCCGGCATGGCTCCTCATGCCGATGCCGATGACCGAGACTTTCGACATGCCGGCTTCCGACTGCACGACGTCATAGCCGATCGTGGTCTTCAGCCGCTCGAGCACGGCAAGCGCCTTGTCGACATCGCCGGACGGCACGGTGAAGGTCATGTCGGTGAACTTGCCGTCCTCGGAAATGTTCTGGACGATCATGTCGACATTGATGTTGGCTTCGGCCAGCGGCCCGAAAATGCCGGCGGCGACGCCGGGCCGGTCACCGACACGGCGCAACGAAATCTGCGCTTCGTCCTTGGCGTAGGCAATTCCGGTGACGACCTGCTGTTCCACGATCTCTTCCTCGTCGCAAATAAGCGTTCCGGGCGGATTGAGCAAATCCCCCATTCCCGGCGCGTCGGGATCGTCGAACGACGACCGCACGAAAGTACGCACCCTATGCACCATGGCAAGCTCGACCGAGCGTACCTGCAGGACCTTGGCGCCGAGCGAGGCCATTTCAAGCATTTCCTCGAAGGAAATCTTGGCCAGCCGCCGCGCCTTCGGCTCGATGCGCGGGTCGGTGGTGTAGACCCCGTCGACGTCGGTGTAGATGTCGCAGCGGTCTGCCTTGACCGCCGCCGCGATGGCGACGGCACTGGTGTCGGAGCCGCCGCGGCCGAGCGTCGCGATTCGGTTGTCCGGGCCGATGCCCTGGAAGCCGGCGACCACCGCCACCTGGCCCTCGCCGAAGCGCTTGATCAGGAACGCGCCGTCGATGTCGAGAATGCGCGCCGCGCCATGCGCATTGTCGGTCTTGATCGGGATCTGCCAGCCTTGCCAGGAACGGGCATGGACGCCCATGTTCTGCAGCGCGATCGCCAGCAGGCCGGCAGTCACCTGCTCGCCGGAGGCAACGACGGCGTCATATTCGCGGGCATCGTGCATCGGCGAGGCTTCGCGCGTCCACTGCACGAGCTCGTTGGTCTTGCCGGCCATCGCCGAGACGACCACCGCGACCTCATGGCCGGCATCGACCTCGCGTTTGACATGGCGCGCCACATTGCGGATGCGGACGATGTCGGCGACGGAGGTTCCGCCGAATTTCATCACGATGCGCGCCATGGAAGCGAAATGCCTTTGACTGGGTGCCGAAACGGCGGCCGAAAAACGGAAACGGAGCGTCGGGCTGGGCCAGCCGCTGAATTTGCGGCCTCCTTAGCCAAATGCTTTGGGTTTCGCAAGGCGTGCCTCCGCTTGCCCCCCCTGCTTGCCCCCTTAGGCGACGAAGGCGACATACGAGCGCAACGCGCCTACCCGAACGCCTGTCGCAGAGGCGCAGCCGGCAACAGCCGAAATTTGCTGCCTTGACATTCGCCGGCTCTCGACCGACTTCCTAGCGCACCAGAGCGCGATCAGCAAAAGTGGTATCCGGTTTTGCGCCCGATCGCGCTCTGAATTTTTGAGTCTGCGGGAGACCACGATGCCAGAACCCCGACGATCGACGATCGATGCCGGAGAAGTGGAGCGTTTTTCCGCTCTTGCCGCCGAATGGTGGAATCCGAACGGCAAATTCCGCCCGCTGCACAAGTTCAATCCGATCCGGCTTGCCTATATACGCGACCAGGTGGCGGGGCGCTTCGGCCGCGACCCGCGCGCGGCGCGGCCGTTCGAGGGCCTGCGCATCCTCGACATCGGCTGCGGCGGCGGGCTGTTGTGCGAACCGATGGCGCGGCTTGGCGCCGAAGTGGTCGGCGCCGACGCATCCGCCACCAACATCGAAGTGGCCAGGCTGCATGCGGCGGAGGTCGGCGTGACGGTGGATTACCGTGCCACGACAGCAGAGGACCTGGCTGACGCCGGTGAGAAATTCGACGTCATCCTCAACATGGAAGTGGTCGAGCATGTTGCCGACATCGACCTGTTCGTGGCCAAATGCGGCGAGATGCTCAAGCCCGGCGGCATCATGGTCGTCGCCACCATCAACCGCACGCTGAAGGCGCTCGGTCTGGCCATTATCGGCGCCGAATATGTGCTGCGCTGGTTGCCGCGCGGCACCCACCAGTTCGGCAAGCTGGTGCGGCCAGACGAGTTGGAAAAGGCGCTTGCCGGCGCTGGCCTGACCATCATCGACCGCACCGGCGTCACCTACAATCCGCTCGCCGACCGCTGGCAGCGTTCGAAGGACATGGACGTCAACTACATGGTTCTGGCAGAGAAGGCACCCGCCTGAACTTTCTCACGACGCCTTCTCACGCCGCCACCTTCTCACCCGTCTGACTTTGCGTCTTCGGGGCGATCTGGCTTTGCGCCTTGGTGGTGATGAACACGCCGGCGACAATGATGGCAGCGCCGGCCCAGGTCAGCAATTGATAGTGCTCGCCGAGAAACATCGTCCCGGCAGACAATCCGACCGCCGCCGCGACATAGCCGATCTGGCTGAGATAGACCGGGCCGCCGACCGCCTGCAGCCGGAAGAAGAAAGCGAACATCGCCGCGGCTGATGCGACCTGCCCGACGACGACCAGCGGCGCGCCGGCGAGCAGGGCGAGCGAACCGCCGCCCTGCAGCGTGAAGATGCCGCAAACAAGCAGCGCGGCCGATGCCAGATGGCTGCCGACGGCAAGCTCGATCGGTCCGGTCCCTAGCGGCCAGTCGACCGTGCGGTAGATATTGCCGGCGGCAAGGCTGACCGGAATGAGCAGCCCCGCCGCCACCCAGAAAAATTCGGCCGGCTGGCCAGCCTCGCCGCGCGTCACCGCCACCATGACAGCACCAACGAAGCCGACGGCAATGCCGACGATACCAAGCAGATTGGGACGCCGGACGCCGAGCAGGATCGAAAACACCAGTGTGACCACCGGCGACAGCGTGAACATGATACCGGTGTAGCCGGCGCCGAGATGCGGAATGGTCGAGAACATCAACAGATTGGGAAAGGCGTAGGACACCGCTGCGGTGACGAAGAAATAGCGCAGCCTGTGCGGGGTGAGCCGGATGCGCTGCCCGCGCAGCAGCAGGACGCACAAAAGCACGCCGCCGGCGCCGAGCGAGATGACGAGGGCCCAGACCATGGCCGAAACACCGGCCGCCGTAGCGATCTTGCCGAACGGCAGCGTCAGGCCGAGCAGGCCGCCGGTGACGAGCAAAAGACCGAGCGCTGAATCCCAGAGAAATTTCATAACGAACCTTATTGTCCTTGCGGCTCTTTTGTCTTGAGGTAAGATAATGCAAACATTCTTAACGTCAAGATATTTAACGGTGAGATAGATGGATCGCGCCGCGAAGGCGATCGAGCAGTGGAAACGAGAGCGGCCGGATCTGGATGTTTCTCCGATGGCCGTGCTTGGACGGTTGAGCGAAGCCTCGTCGCTGATTGCACGAGAGCACCTCGCTCCGCTGTTTGCGCGTTTCGGGCTGCAATCCGGGGAATTCGATGTGCTGGCGACGCTGCGCCGTTCCGGATCACCTTACGCGCTGACGCCCACTGCCCTCTATGAGGCGACGATGGTGACGTCGGGCGCCATGACCAACCGGCTCGACCGGCTTGAGAAAACCGGATTGATCAAACGCGGGCCGCATCCCAACGACCGGCGCGGGGTTGTCGTGCAACTGACCGATAAAGGTCTGGCATTGGTCGATGAGGCTGTCGCCGCTCACGTCGCCAACGAACACGAGATACTTTCCGGGCTGACGCGCGCCGAACAGGACACACTCGCTGGCCTGCTTGAGAAGTTGATAGGGAGCGTCAGCCGGGGGTGAAGATCAGGCGGTTGGTGCCGATCCGTGCGACGTTTCCGCAGGAGGTCGCGATCCTCGACCTCCTGTTGTCGCAGGGCATCGATATCAACGCACAGGACAAGGCGGGGCAGACGGTTCTTCACATCGCAGCGCCCGATGCCATTGACGCCGCCTCGATCGAACTTCTTCTAAAACGCGGTGCCGAGAAGTCGCATGCGGGCAACGCCAGCTATGCGGCAGCCTTTGCCACCATGTCCGGATGTTGGCCGATCACCCGCACATAGGCGGCGGATTTTGCGACTGTCGCGAAAACCCCGATTAAAGCGACAGTTTCGCGCCCGATTCGCATAATCCGGTTTGCGACATGGTCCAAGGACCGCAACGGGTCGAAGCGTAATCCCGTCCCGGTACCAACCGTCACACCAGTCTATCAGTTACGATCCTCCGGGAATGCCGGCACCGGCATGAATTCGACGCCGTCCTCGGCCAGGCTCTTGGCCTCCTCCAGCGTCGCCTCGCCATAGATGCCGCGCGGATCGCTCTCGCCGAAATGGATCTTGCGCGCCTCCTCGGCAAACTTGTCGCCGACATAGTCGGCGTTCTCGCGCACCTTCTCGGCCATCGCCTTCAATTGCGCCAACGCCTGCTTCTGGGCCTCGCCCATGGCGAGCGCGATCTTTTCTCGGCTGCGCCCGGTGGAGACGGCCGGCGCCATCAACGCCTTCTCGACCTTGTGCGAGCCGCAGGTCGGGCAATCGACGAAGCCACGCTTATTCTGGGTGTCGAAATCGTCGTTGCTGCGAAACCAGCCTTCGAATTCATGCTCGTGGTCACAGATCAGTGAAAAGCGAATCAAGACGCCGCACCCCTGAGACTTTGCGCCTCGACCGGAGTGGCGTTCACGGCGAAGTCGCGTGAATTTTTCAGATTCGGGATCTTCTTGCGCGCGGCGGCCGACTGCGCCGGCTCGATCTCGGCGACGATCACCGCCGGTTCGTCATGTGACGCTTCGGCGACGATACGGCCCCAAGGATCGACGATCAGCGAATGGCCATAGGTCTCGCGGCCGTCCTCGTGCAGGCCGCCTTGCGCCGCGGCAACGACATAGGCGCCGTTCTCGATGGCGCGCGCCCGCAGCAGCACGTGCCAGTGCGCCTCGCCGGTCTGGCGGGTGAAAGCGGCGGGCACCGAAAGCAGGTCGGCGCCGGCCATCGCCTCGGCGCGGAACAGTTGCGGAAAGCGCAAATCGTAACAGACGGCGAAACCCAGCTTGGCCCCATCGATCCCAGCGCCGCTGATCTCGGTGATGACGGCCTCGGCGCCTGGTTCGTAGGCGGCGGATTCGCGCCAGCTTTCGCCATTGTCGAGGTCGACGTCGAACATGTGGATCTTGTCGTAGGTGGCAATGGTGGCGCCATCCGGCCCGAACAGAAGCGCGCGGTTGGCGAGCTTGCCGTCAGCGCGCAGGATGGCGGTCGAGCCGATATGCAGGAAGACGCCAAGGTCTTTAGCCAGCTTTCGCGCGGTCGAAGCGATGATGTCCTTGTCCTCGGACGTGAAGGCGGCGGCCCGCGCCTGGCTGTCGCGGATCAGCGCACCGGTCATTTCCGGTGACTGGATATAGGTCGCACCCTGGCCAGCGGCCTCGCGCACCAGCCTCTCCAGATCGACCGCGTTGCGCTCGGGGCTGGTACCCGATCGCATCTGGATCGCCGCCGCCTTGAAAGCACCCATCGTCATGTCCTCAATTCGTCGAGCCATTGGCGAGCAGACGGTCCAGCCGACCCTCTGCCTCCAGTTCATGGAGATCGTCACAGCCGCCGACATGTGTGTCGCCGATGAATATCTGCGGAAAGGTCGAACGGCCATTCGCGCGGGAAATCATTTCCCGGCGCAGTTCCGGCGAGAAGGAGGCGTCATGCTCGGTGTAGGCGACACCCTTGCGCTCGAGCAGCCGCTTGGCCGCCACGCAATAGCCGCACATCATCCGTGTATAGATCGTCACGTCGACCATCGGTCAGCAATCCTGCCTTTTCCCAATCTATATAGTCGCGGACTCGTCGGCCCGAAAGTCCCCCGGCAGCACGCGCGCAAAGGTCAGCACGTCGACGGTCCCGGCACCGCCCTTCTTCAGCGCCTTGGCGACGGCGCGGACAGTGGCGCCGGTGGTACAGACATCGTCGATCAGGAGCACCCGGCGGCCGGCGATCTCGATCTCGGCCTCCTCCGGCACTCTGAAGGCGGCACGCACATTTTCTTCGCGTTCCCGTCGCTCCAGCCCGACCTGCTGGCGGGTGAGTTTGACGCGCCTGACCGCGGAGGGCGCGAAAGGCAGGCCGCCAAGCTGCGATACCGCCCTTGCCAGTTCCGCCGACTGGTTGAACTGACGCCTGAAAAAGCGCCGCCAGTGCAGCGGCACCGGCACGACCACATCGGCTTCCGCGATCAGTTCGGCACCGGCGCGCAGCATCCAGCGCGCCATCCACGGCGCCAGATCGGTGCGGTCCTGGTATTTCAGCCCTTGCACCATCTGGCGGGCGACCCCTGAGTAAGCGACCGCGGCCCGTGCCCGCTCGAAGGGCGGCGGGTCGGCGATCGCCTCGGCCGACAGGAACCCCTCGCCCATATGATGGGTGAATGGCGTGCCCATCACCGGGCACCATGGCCGCTCCAGAAGCCTGAGTTTCGGCCAGCAGGCGCCGCACAGCACGCCGGGCTGCGAGACATGCCGTCGGCAACCGGCGCAAACCGGCGGAAACAGGATGCGCGCCGGCCAGTCCAACGCCTTTCGAGCGACACTCTTGATATCCGGCATTGGATCGGCCACGTGGTTCTTTCTCCGCCACCCTATATCAGAGTGCGGAAACCAGGAACTGTCAGTTGCAACCTATAGTCGATACTTCTCTCTGGCTGGCGCACAAGCGCCGGGCCCTCGCCAGCCCGGCTGCCGGCGCGGACTTCCTGATGCGGCGGGCGGCCGAGGAACTCGCCGACCGGCTGGGCGCAGTGGAACGCAAATTCGACAGGGCGGCCGTCCTGTTTTGCCAGACGCCGGCGGCAGTCGACGTGCTCGCGACAAGCGGCAAGGTGGCGGACATCGTGCGCGTCGAGGCGGATGCGGCTTTCCTGGGCGACGGGGCGGGGGGCGATGCCGCAGGACTGGTGGCGCCGTTGGAGACCGTGCCATTCGAGCCGGAATGCCTCGACCTCGCGGTGTCGCTTTTGTCGCTTCAGGCAATGAACGACATTCCCGGCATGCTGGTGCAGATCCGCCGCGCACTGAAGCCGGACGGTCTTTTCCTAGGCGCTTTTGCCGGCGCCGGCACGCTTTCCGAGCTGCGCGAATGCCTGCTCGCCGCCGAGACCGAGTTTTACGGCGGCGCCAGCCCGCGCGTCATCCCGTTCACCGACGTGCGCGACGCCGGCGCGCTTTTGCAACGCGCTGGTCTGGCCTTGCCCGTCGCCGACGTCGAGACGGTGACGGTGCGCTACGATTCCCTGTTCGGCCTGATGGCGGACCTGCGGGCGATGGGCGAGACCAGCGCGCTCATCGACCGCAGCAGGCGACCGGCCACACGAAAGCTGTTTGCCCGCGCCGCCGAAATCTATGCCGAACGATTTTCGGATGCCGATGGCCGCGTCAGGGCGAGTTTTCCGATCGTTTGGATGTCAGGCTGGGCGCCCGACGCCTCGCAGCAAAAACCGCTGAAGCCGGGCTCGGCAAAACTGTCGCTGAAGACAATCCTGGAAAATCCCGGCCGGCGCTGACCGGTTTATTATGGACGCGGCTGGTCGGTTACTGCGCGAAAGCCTTCACAAGCTTGCTGGCATTGTCGCTGAACAGCCACGTGATTGCGTCGGCGACCTTGCCGACGCCGCCTACGATGGTAAGCGACAGCACGGCCACGATCAGCCCATATTCGACAGCCGTCGCGCCGGTCTTGTCTTCCCAAAATCGTTGCACCAATGTTTTCATGGCCCTCGATCCCGCTTGCCGGAACCCTAGCGCGGACCTGTTAAGAAAGGTTAATGACACAGGCTTAACAGGCGATGAAAGCACCGCTTTGGCCGGTGTCAGCAGTCGCCGCTGCGCTGGCCATTGTCGCGTATCACGCAGATCGAAGTGGGCAGCGGCTGCAGCACGCTCCTGCGCAGCGTGTAGGTATCACGACGGCCGGTCGAGCCCGTGCTTCCAATCGAACCCGTGCTTTCAACCGACCCTGTGCTCATCCTGTCGAGGCCGCCGGCAAAATCGTCGCGGGCTGATCGCGTCCGGTTGTCGAGCAAGGGCGTGGCGATCAGGGCCAGCGCCACCGCGGCCGAGCCGAACAAAAGCGTGATCCGCAATATTCCCATGCCGGCAGCCCTAAAGCTGCGGTCGGGTCGGATCGAATCCCAGTCCCTGTCGAGGCTCATGCAACCGCCCTCCGGCGAAGGCCTGGACACGACCTTCCTTCGATTTCTGCCGTCATTTTTTCACGGCCAGATAAATCTTCCATTAACGTTGTCTATGTCTCGGAGGGCAAAATCACAGAAGATCGATGAGGAACTGGATCAGCGGCGCGTCGGCCGGCGGCATCGGAAAATCGCGCATCTGGCGCGGCCGCACCCATTTCAGCACCTGCCCCTCCTTCGGCTGCGCGATGCCGCGGAAGCGACGGCAGACGAACAGCGGCATCAGCAGGTGAAAATCATCGTAGGAATGGCTGGCGAAGGTGAACGGCGCCAGGCAGGGAATATCGGTTTCGATGCCGATCTCCTCGTACAATTCGCGGATGAGGCATTCTTCCGGCGTCTCGCCGGGCTCGACCTTGCCGCCCGGAAACTCCCACAGGCCGGCCAGTTGCTTGCCTTCGGGGCGCTGCGCCAGAAGCACGCGGCCGTCGGTATCGACCAGCGCGCAGGCTGCGACCAGGAGCAGGCGCTTGCCGACAGGGTGCGGGCCGGTCATGCGCCGGGCGGCCGGCGATAATGGTAACGATAGACTTCGTCGAACCCGAGCGAACGATAAAGCGCCAGCGCCGGCGCGTTGTCGGCCTCGACCTGCAGCCAGGCTTCCCCGGCGCCGCGCAGCCGTGCCCATTTCAGCGCCGACAGGATGATGTGCCCCCCATGGCCCTGGTTGCGCACCGATTTGTCGGTGGCGATCTCGAACAGCCCGGCAAGATCGCCGTCATGGACGCAGATCAGCGTCGCCAGCGGCTCGGTGCCGTCTTCGAGCGCGAACAGCCCGGCTTCCGGCTGGATGGCGCCGATGATCTCCGACAGGCCCGGCCGCAGAGACACATCCGAGCCGCTTACCTTGAGCGCCGCGCCGATGAAGCGGCTGATGTCCTTCAGCGGGATCTGGTCCATGGCGGCATCGAGCTGGGCGTCCGCCAGCGGCAGCCGCATCACCAGCGATTCGTCGAATGTGCTCCAGCCCTCGCTGTCGAGATGTTTGGCAAGGATCGGCCCCGACAGCGGCGATATGCGGAAGGTCAGCGGCCGGCCATAGGCGTCGAAACGGCGGCTGGCGCGGCCGATGCGATCGGCAATGTGCTGGATGTCGCCCGGATCGAGCGGGTTGACGGAATTCAGCCGCTTGGCCGGATGGCCCGCCGTCAGCCGCACCACCCAGGTGCCGTCATAATGCACGGCCGCCGCCGGCCAGGCGCGAAAGCCGGCCGCCTCGTAGCGGCGCACGATGGCAAGCACGCTTGCCGAATGTCTGGAAACCAACGCCATCAACTCCGATAATCGCCGTTGATGGCGACATACTCCTTGGTGAGGTCGCAAGTCCACACCGTCGCCTTGCCGCGGCCGATGCCGATATCGGCACGGATGCGGATCTCGTCGCGCTTCATGTAGGCCGACGTCGCCTCCTCGGAGTAGGCGGCGTCGCGCTCGCCCTGATGCGCCAGCCTGATGTCGCCGAACCAGATCGACAGCAGGTCGCGGTCGGCCGGTTCGCCGGCCTTGCCGACGGCCATGACGACGCGGCCCCAATTGGCGTCTTCGCCGGCGACCGCCGTCTTGACCAGCGGCGAATTGGCGATCGACAGCGCGATGCGCTTGGCCGAGCGGGCCGATTTCGCGCCGGTGACGGTGACCTCGACCTGTTTTCGCGCGCCCTCGCCGTCGCGCACCACTTGCAGTGCCAGCGCTTTCAGCACCTTGCCGAGCGCGCGGCGGAAGGCGCCGAGGCGCGCATCGCCGGCATTCGTGATATCAGGCGCGCCGCGTCGGGCGGCCGTGCCGGTGGCGAACATCAGCAGCGTGTCGCTGGTCGAGGTGTCGCTGTCGACGGTGACCGCATTGAACGTCATGGCGGTGCCGCGCGACAAAAGATCCTGCAGCACGGGGGCTGCGATCGGCGCGTCGGTGGCGATGAAGGAGAGCATCGTTGCCATGTCGGGCGCGATCATGCCGGCGCCCTTGGCAATGCCGTTGATGGTGACGTCGGCGTCGCCGAGTTTTACCGTCGCGGTCGCCAGTTTCGGATAGGTGTCGGTGGTCATGATCGCCTTGGCGGCTTCGGTCCACAGGTCCGGCCTGCCGTCCTTGACCAGTCCGGCGAGCAAATGGCCGAACTTGCCGGCATCCAGCGGCTCGCCGATGACGCCGGTCGAGGCCAGAAACACCTCGTCCGGCGTGCAGCCCGCAGCCTTGGCCGCAGCTTCGCCGGTCATTACCGTGGAGGCTCGGCCCTTACTGCCGGTGAAGGCATTGGCATTGCCGGAATTGACGACCAGGACGCGCGCCTTGCCGGCGCAAAGATTCTGCCGGCAGAAATCGACCGGCGCCGACGGGCATTTCGACTTGGTGAACACGCCGGCGACCGTGGTGCCGGCATCGAAGACCATGGTCAGCAGGTCGGTGCGGTTCTTGTACTTTATCCCGGCCTCGGCTGTGGCGATGCGGACGCCCTCGATGTCAGGCATTTTGGGATATTTCTTCGGCGCAAGCGGCGAAATCGTGGCTGACATGAAGACCTCGGGCGGGAAAAACGCAACGGGAACGCCGGTTTGCCCGATAGCGGGCGCCGGCGCAAGGGCGTTTGATGGTTGGGCACATGCCCTTTCTCATCGAAACGAAACGCTCAGTTGCGCGAAACGGACCGTTTCGTTTCGTCGAGAGAGCGTGTACGATCTGCCGACGAAAAAGCATCGAAGGAAAACAGGATGGGGCTGGATCGGGGGCGCAGGTCGATCGGCGCGCGGCGCAACCCCGACAGCGCCGACGCCATTCTCGACGCCGCCGAGGCAGTTCTGGTCGAGGCCGGTTATTCCGGCTTCTCGATCGAAGCGGTGGCGCGGCGGGCGCGTGCGGGAAAGCCGACAATCTATCGCTGGTGGCCGAGCAAGGCCGCCTTGCTGTTCGACGTCTATCAGCGGCTAAAGCGCGTCGACTATCCCGATACTGGCAACCTCGAGGACGATCTCGTCGGCTTCCTCAAAAGCCTCTTCTCGCACTGGCGCGAAACATCGTCAGGCAGCATCTTCAGATCGCTGATCGCCGAGGCGCAGTCGGACGCGACCGTGGCCGCCGTGCTTGCCGAATACACCAAAGGACGCCATGCCCATTCCGGCCAGATGATCGAACGCGCCAAGGCAAGAGGCGAAGTCGCGGCCGACGTCGATTCCACGCTCGTCGCCGACCTGGTCGCCTCGTTTGCCTGGACGCATCTTTTGACCAATCGCCTCGACGAAGACGAAACGACGCTGCGCAAGGCGGTTGGCTATCTGTTGAAGGGCATAGCTCCACCGGGGAACTCGCCGCCGGCGATCCGGCAGCGTTCAAGGCGTCGACGCATCGTAGGATAGGGCGATCTCGGCGCCGCGCTTCCCTTCTCCCCTTGTTGTGGGAGAAGGGAAGAACCGACTGCCCTAGCCTCGCCCTCGCCTACTTCGTGTTTTCCAGCGCGTCGACCGTCTTCTTCAGCTTCTCGTCCGGGATCTCGACCTTGGCCTGGGCGCGCAGCGACTTGACCAGCGCGATGTATTTGTCGCGGATGACTGCCTGACGGGCCTGATCCTTGACCTGGTCGAAGGCCGGCGGCTGCTTGGCGCGCTTGTCCTCGACCTGAATGACGTGCCAGCCGAACTGCGACTGCACCGGCTGCTCGGTGTACTTGCCGACCGCCAGCGCGAACACCGCCTTGTCGAATTCCGGCACCATCTGACCGGGTCCGAACCAGCCGAGATCGCCGCCGCTGGTCTTGCCGCTCGGATCGCTGGTGTGCTCGTTGGCGAGTTTCTGGAAATCGGCGCCGCCATCGAGCTGCTTGATGATCGCATCGGCCGCTTCCTTCGTCTTCACGAGGATGTGACGGGCATGGACCTCGTTGGCCGGCGGCGTGTTGGCGATTTCCTGGTCGTAGCGGGCGCGAACCTCGGCATCGGTGATCTTGCCGACGACATCCTTCTCGACCATTTCGCCATGCAGGGCGCGCTGCTGCAGGAACGCCATGCGGCGCTGGAAGTCGGGATCCTTGTCGAGGCCGGTGGTGACCGCCTGGGCGGCCATGACCTTGATTTCGATCGCTGCCGAAAGGGCTGCGGCGCGGCGCTGTTCGGGCGGCATCTGCGCGAACTGCTGCGACAACTCGCCTTCGGCAAGCGCAAGATCTGCCTCGGTCAGCGACTGGCCGTTGATCGTGGCGACCACGGCGTTCGGATCGACCGGCGCGGCCGGCTGGGCGGGGGGGGGTGGGTGGTCTTGTGACCAGAAATCTATTTAACCCCCGCCCCTGCGGGGGCC
>NZ_JBVVQE010000084.1:0-27929 GCF_055811435.1 Mesorhizobium sp. WSM4837 | reverse complement strand
CGCGGCCTGGTGCTTGTGCGAGGGCGGGGGTGCGAAACCCGGACCTCGTTCAACCTCGGTGAGGTCACGATGACACGCTGCGCGCTCAAGCTCACGGACGGCACGACCGGATTTGCATTCATCCTCGGTCGCGATCAGCGCCAGGCAGAGCTCGCCGCACTTTTCGATGCACTTTTGCAACGAGGCGATGAGACCGCCTCGGCCACGTTGAAAGTCATTTCCGAATTCGAGCGCGCGCAATCCCTGCGCCGCGATCTCAAGAGCCGCAAGGCAGCTTCGACGAAAGTTGATTTCTTCGCAATGTCTCAAGCCAGAGAGCCTGAATGATGAGCGCTATAGATACCGCGGGTATCGAACCCGGCTTTAGCGATCCCGTCTTCGATAGCCAGCATACATTTCGATGCATCCTCGAAGCCTATGGATACGTCGGACGGCCTCAAGTCCTTTCTCGCGCGAACACTCGGATCGGCCCTCTCGATCCCTCGACCGTTTCTGTCTGTTTGACGTTGATGGACTTCGAAACGCCCATTTGGCTCGATCCGGCGTCAGACTTGAAGCTGGTCCGCGATTTCCTTGCGTTCCATTGCGGCGTGCCGGTCACCAGCGCAGAGGCATCCTCGTTTGCCGTTATTTGCGACCCGATGAGCATGCCGCGCCTGGATCAGTTCGCGGTCGGAACCGACCTGGAGCCTCAGAGCTCGGCAACCGTTGTCATTCAGGTCCCGGCTTTTGACGGCGGTCCGTCAGTTCGACTGCGCGGCCCCGGTATCCCACGCGACATCTCGCTGGCTGTCGGCGGTCTTCCTTCCTGGTTCTGGGAGGACTGGCAGGGCAACCACGAGGTCTATCCGATCGGGGTGGATGTTCTTTTCACCTCCGGGAGATCGGTGATCGCCCTCCCACGCAGCATTTCAGTGGAGGTTTAGATGGCTTATGTTGCCGTTAAAGGGGGCGAGCAGGCAATCCTGAATTCGCACCGCCTGATTGCGGAAGATCGGCGCGGGGACACTTCGGTTCCCGAGTTGACCGTCCGCCAGATTTCCGGGCAAATGGGCCTGGCCGTCGACCGGGTGATGTGCGAGGGCTCCGTCTATGATCGAGAACTTGCCGCCCTGGCGCTGAAGCAGGCGCAAGGCGATGCCGTCGAAGCGATTTTTCTCCTGCGTGCCTACCGCACGACCATGCCGCGATTTGCGGTCTCAAATGCGCTCGATACGGCTCGAATGGTCATTCAGCGGCGTGTTTCGGCGACGTTCAAGGACATCCCCGGCGGCCAGGTACTGGGTTCGACTTACGAATACACCCATCGGCTCCTTGACTTTGATCTTCTCGATCCTGCGCATCCCGAAGACGCCAAAGCCAACGTTGCGGACAAGTCGCTTGAATCCGGCGTGGGTCGCGCTTTCGACAGCATTTCTGACGAAGGTCTGATCGAAGTTGAAATCGCGCCGGCTGCACAGCAGGCCGTTTTCGATCTGACACGAGAGCCTCTGAGCCTTCCCGCAGGGCGCGATCAGCGACTGCAGAACCTCGCCCGCGGCGATGAAGGTTTCGTGGTCGGCTTGGCCTATTCCGCGCTGCGGGGTTATGGCGCGGCCCATCCCTATGTTGGCGAAACGCGCGTTGGAGACGTCGCCGTCGAGATCGTACCGGAGGAACTTGGTTTTGCGGTTTCCATCGGAGACATCACCGTAACTGAGTGCCAGATGCTGGACTTGTTTGGCGGCTCCGAATGCCGCCCTGCGCAATTTACGAGAGGGTACGGTCTCTCCTTTGGAAAGAGCGAGCGCAAAGCCATGGGCATGGCCGTCGTCGATCGATCCTTGCGCTGCCGCGAGTTAGGCGAGGAAGCGCGCTATCCGGTTCAGGACGAAGAGTTCGTGCTGGCCCACACCGACAATCTCGAAGCGGCTGGCTTTGTCTCGCACCTGACCTTGCCGCACTACGTCGACTTTCAGGCCGACCTGCAGTTCATACGACAGTTGCGACAGGAGCAGAGGGGCGATCGTCTGAAAAAGGAGGCCGCAGAATGACCGCCAATCAACAAGGCGCAGCCCGCAGCGGCGGCCGCTCAGCCTATAATTTTGCTTATCTCGATGAGCAATCAAAGCGAATGATCCGCCGATGCATCCTGAAGGCGATGGCCGTTCCTGGTCTCCAGGTCCCCTTCGGCAGTCGCGAGATGCCGCTCGCCTACGGCTGGGGAACTGGTGGAATTCAGCTGACGGCCAGCGTCATCGGACCGGATGACCGGTTGAAGGTCATTGACCAGGGTGCCGACGATGCGACGAACGCCGTGTCCATTCGCCGCTTCTTCAAGCGGGTTGCCGGCATCGAAACGACGGAACAAACGAGTGCGGCCACCATCATCCAAACGCGACACCGTGTGCCCGAAACGCCTCTCAAGGAGGGGCAGATCGTCGTGTATCAGGTGCCGTCGCCGGAACCATTGCAGCGGCTGGAACCGCGGGAAGCCGAGACGCGCAAGATGCACGCCTACGGGGAATACGGTCTGATGAGCGTCCAGCTCTACGAAGACATCTCCCGCTTTGGCCATATCGCCACGACCCACAGCTATCCGGTCATGACGAATGGGCGCTACCTGATGTCGCCTTCGCCGATCCCCAAGTTTGACAATCCAAAGGTAGGCAACAATCCAGCCATCCAGCTGTTCGGCGCGGGCCGCGAAAAGCGGATCTACGCTGTCCCGCCCTACACACAGGTTCGCAGTCTCGATTTCGACGACCATCCATTCAAGGTGCAGCGATGGACGCAGTGTTGCTCGCTTTGCGGAGCGACCGAAAGCTATCTCGACGAGATTTTGATGGACGACAAAGGACAGCGCATGTTCGTCTGCTCCGACACGGACTACTGCGCGACGCGAAGGGAAAGCGGGCAGACCGGATCGGATGAGCGGACCTCTCACTCGCAAGCTTACCCATCGACGGAAGCTGCAAAAGGGCCGAACTCATGAACGCGGCTTCAACGCAAATACGGTCGGCCCGCCGCCAGCCGCTCCTGTCAGTCAGGCAGCTTACAAAAGCCTATGGCAGCACGTTGGGCTGCGAGGATATCTCCTTCGGTCTGTTTCCGGGTGAGATCATCGCGATCGTGGGGGAATCGGGATCCGGGAAGTCCACTCTGCTCAACTGCCTTTCAGGGGGGCTGGTGCCGGACAAGGGCGCTGTCGTTTACGACATGCAGCACAAAGGGCCGACGGATGTCCTGACATTGAAGGAGCCAGAACGTCGAAAGTTGATGCGGACGGACTGGGGCCTCGTCCATCAAAATCCGCGAGATGGTCTTAGGATGGCGGTGAGTGCTGGCGGCAACATCGGCGAGCGGCCGATGGGCCTCGGTGCGAGGCACTATGGCGACATCCGGAAAGAGGCTCAAGACTGGCTCACCAAGGTCGAAATCGATCTCTCCCGCACCGATCATCATCCCAAGACATTTTCCGGCGGCATGCAGCAACGTCTGCAGATCGCCCGGATCCTCGTGACCAAGCCGCGCCTTGTCTTCATGGACGAACCTACCGGCGGCCTCGACGTATCAGTCCAGGCCCGTTTGCTCGACCTCCTGCGGGGTCTGGTCATGAACATCGGGGTGGCAGTCGTGCTGGTGACACACGACCTGTCCGTCGCCCGGCTTTTGGCGCATCGGATCATCGTCATGCGGCGAGGCAATGTTGTGGAGACCGGTCTTACCGACCAGGTCCTCGATGACCCTCATCACCCCTACACCCAACTTCTCGTTTCGTCGGTGCTTTAGATGTTTCTCGAACGCAATGCTCCGTCGCGCAGCAAAGCTGCAAAACGCGCTCCGAAAGAACTGACGCTGACAGGCGCCAGACTGGTTCTACCTGAAGAAATCTTTGAAGGAACTGTCCACATCAAGGATGGTCTGATCAACGATGTTTCCGCCGGTCGGAGCTCCGTGCCGATGGCGGTCGATCTTGAAGGCGGTTATATGTCGCCAGGCCTTGTCGATCTTCATACGGACAACGTCGAAAAGCACGCGTTGCCGCGCACCGGCGTGATCTGGAACCCGATTTCCGCAGTCGCAACGCACGATGCAGTTGTCACAGCAGCCGGCATTACCACGGTCTTCGATTCCCTCTCTCTAGGCTCGACCACGCGTGACAACATAACAAGGGGCGATAGGGCTCGCATCGTGCCGCTTATCGTGGAGGCTATTGGGACGGCTCAAGAACTCGGCCTGCTTCGCGCGGATCATTACCTCCATCTGCGCTGTGAGGTAACCGACGACGACGTGGTGTCGGCATTCGAACCGCACGCGGACAATCCGCTGGTCAAGCTTGTCTCGGTCATGGACCACGCGCCTGGTCATCGCCAGTCGCCCCAATTGGACCGCTTCCGGGCGATGCAGATCAGGGACTACGGCTGGTCGGAAGAAGACGCTGACCGGCGCGTTGCGGAATGGATCGAAGAGTCCCGATCGATTGGGCCTCGGAACCAAGAGACGATCATTGCTCTTGCACGGGCGCGCCAATTGCCGATCGCGAGCCACGACGATGATACGCCTGAGCATGTTCGGGAGGCCCACGGCGCCGGCGTTACGATCTCCGAGTTTCCAACGACCCGGACTGCTGCAGAAACCGCCCATTCTCTCGGTGTCCGCGTGTTGATGGGTGCCCCGAACGTCGTTCGTGGGCTCTCTCACTCGGGAAATGTAAGCGCCCGAGAACTGGCGACGACTGGTCACCTCGATATTCTTGCTTCTGATTATGTCCCGGCAAGCATGTTGCATGGAGCCCTCCAGCTCACGAGGGACCCCATCGGCTTGAGCCTTCCCAGTGCCATTGCGACGATAAGCTTGAACCCCGCTTTGGCGACGGATCTTTCCGATCGAGGCGCCATCAAAATCGGGGCAAGAGCCGATCTTTGCCACTTTATTGAAATCGGCGACGTGCCGCTCGTTCGCGGCGTGTGGAAGGAAGGCGCCCGGGTGTTCTAGCGCCGGCACGACCTCTTCCTCCCTTCGGTTCTCAAAGGACATCTCGATGGAACAAGCACTTCAGCATCCCGCGCTTCGCGCCGTCGGTCTCACGAAGACCTTCACGCTCCACACGCAGGGCGGCATCGTCCTGCCGGTTTTCGATGACATCGACCTGACGGTACAGGCCGGCGAATGCGTCTGCCTGCACGGGCCGTCCGGCGCCGGCAAGTCGACGCTGTTGCGCTCGCTCTATGCCAACTACAAACCGGATGCCGGGCGGATCCTCGTCGAGCACCTCGGCCAGACCGTTGATCTTCTGGCGGCCGAGCCCTGGGAGGTCGTCGAGATCCGCCGCAGCACCATCGGCTATGTCAGCCAGTTCCTGCGGGTCATTCCACGCATCAGCGCCCTCGACGTTGTCGCCGAACCGGCGATCGCCAACGGTGTTCCGGCCGAGGACGCCTATGCCAAGGCAAGGGCACTTCTCACTCGTCTCAATATCCCCGAGCGGCTCTGGTCGTTGGCGCCGGCGACCTTTTCCGGCGGCGAGCAGCAGCGCGTCAACATCGCGCGCAGTTTCATCGTGGACTACCCCGTCCTCCTGCTCGACGAACCCACCGCATCGCTCGATGCCGCCAACCGGCAGACGGTCGTCGAACTGATCAATGAGGCGAAGGCACGGGGAACTGCCATCGTCGGCATCTTTCACGACGAGGAGGTACGCGAGGCTGTCGCCGACCGGCTGTTCGAGGTCGGCAAGCAGGCAGTTCGCGGAACCAGGTTCAATACCACAGCGGCGGAGGCGGCCGCCTGATGCCAGAACCCGGCTTGGCCCGTTACGGAATCTACTACACTCCGGCGTCGGAACATCCGCTGACGGTCGCAGCGAGAAGCTGGCTCGGGCGGGACGCGTTCGCCGGCGGTTCGGCCAAGGCTTCCTTTGAGCACGCGGCCGCTGCTGCGGATGCGGTCCGCGGTGCCTTGACTACCGAACCGCGTCGCTATGGGTTCCATGCGACGCTGAAGGCGCCGTTCCGGTTGAAGGAAGGCACCTCGGTCGAGGAACTGGAGCGGGCGCTGCGTAGCTTCGTGGCGGCATGGCCGCCCTGTCCGATCGGTCCCCTGAAGATCGATTTGCTGGGCGGCTTCTTCGCACTGGTTCCTGTCAGCCCGATCCCGACCTTGCGGGGCTTTGCCTCGCATATCGTCGAGGACTTCGATTGCTTCCGGGCACCGATGAACCAAGCCGAACTTCAGCGGCGGCTGCGCAGCCCGCTCGACGAGACCGAGACCACCTATCTCGCACGCTGGGGTTACCCCCACGTCTTCAACCGCTTCCGCTTTCACATGACGCTCACCGATCGTGTTCCCGTCGAGGATCGGCCCGGTGTGAGGAAGGAGCTGGATGAGGCCTTCTCGTCGTTGCTTGCCGAAGACTACGGCGTCGATGCCCTGTCCCTCTTCGTTCAGGAACATCCCGGCGCCGATTTTGTGGTGCGCTCGCAGTTCGCCCTGAGGAGCCGCAGTGTCCTCAGGGAGGCGGTGTGACACCATGACCCGCGCGTGTGGCCAACTGGTTCTCATCGTCGGCCCCAGCGGTGCAGGTAAGGACACACTCATCGACCATGCCCGCCGGCGGCTGCGATCGGACCCTGATTTCCGCTTTGTCCGCCGTGTCATCACCCGCCCCGCATCGATCGGCGAGGACCACGAGCCCGCCACCAGCGAGGCGTTCGAAACCCTGGCGGCGAACAACGCCTTTGCCCTTCATTGGCATGCGCACGGCCTCTACTACGGCCTGCCAGCAGTCGTTAACGACTGGATCGTCGAAGGCTGCACCGTCGTCGCCAACGGATCGCGTGCCGTCCTGCCGGAGGCCCGCTCCCACTTCCCCAGTCTCCATATCGTCAACGTCACCGCGCCATCAGTGATCATCGCCGCTCGCCTTAACGCGCGTGGCCGCGAGAGCGACGCTATGATCGCGGGTCGCCTTGCCAGAGCCAGATCGGCCGACATCTCCAATGTCGCAGCTCTTGAGATCGACAACTCCGGACCGCCAGAGGCGGGCGGCGAAGCCCTGATTCACACCCTGCTCGCAATCCGAAGTGCAGAGGTTCCAGTCACATAGGAGGAATGGGCCGCCCACGACTCGACGCGGCGGCCACGGAGGATTGAGCTTTGAAAATGAGTTTCTCGAATTCAATCCCCATCGGAACACTTGGCGTGTGCGTCTCCGAAGCAAAAAAACGGAGAACGCCGAATAGGGAGGTTCGAGTGCTAAGAAGCTGGTTCCAAAAGTTGTCCGACATCTCGTCGCTGACAGGGACAGAGGCAATGTTGAAGGACGCGCTCACCGACGCGGTCCATGAGCTCGGCTTCGACTGCTACGCCTACCTGAACGTCCAGCCAGTGTGGACCTACGCGATATCGAACTACGCGAATGAATGGCAACAGCGCTATTTCGAACGCGACTACAAGGATATCGATCCAGTCGTGGCGGCCGCGCGGGCAAGGATGGAGGCCTTCATCTGGGCCGCTCAGAGCCCGAGAACGGCATCGTCGGGTCGGGTTCGCACTTTCTATGCGGAGGCAGGCGACTTTGGCATTCGGTCCGGCATCACGATCCCGATCAGGACGGCGTTTGGCCACATGTCGATGCTGACTCTCGCGTCGCACAAGCCGTCGCTGTCGCTGGACCGCGACATCGATCAGCTTGCGGCGGTAACAGCTGTCGCGCTCCTCCACGCAAAGCTCGAACAACAGGATGCCCAGCCGACGGCGAGCGCTCAGGTGGAGCTCAGAGCGAGGCAGGCCCTTTGCCTGAAATGGTCGGCCGAAGGTAAATCGATGAAGGCAATAGCGGCGATCGAGGGCATGTCTTTCGCGACGGTGAATTTCCACCTCAACAACGCACGCAAGGCCCTCGATGCCGGAAGCCTCGCGCAGGCTACTGCTCTTGCGACGAAGCTCAAGCTGATCTAAGGGCACGGCATATTCACTTCACAGGGGGCGGGCAGAAGTCCGGTCCGCACGCGGCCACTTACACGCTCCACAACGACCGACATTACTTATCTTAGGGCAAGGCTCGGGTTGCGGCCGTACCTTTTGATAATGGCCGTCTATCCAATCCTTGCGGGGAAACAGAAACTGGCCTCTCTACAGGCGCGCCTCGGTGCTAAAGGTCGTCGCAGGACTGTCTGAGTACAGTTTAAACCCCGGCTTTGGATCAGGGATTGACGTTAGCGGGCGCGCACCGCGGACGATATTTCAAGAAGAGTATGGATGGCCACCGAAACAATCGGCGATGTGCAGCCAGAGCACAAAATCACTCTGAGGCCAGTGATCGGCCTGACCGAAAATCTGTCGAAGTGGGATCTTGAACAGATCACGATTCAGGCAATCAGGATGCATCGACGCCTCCGCGACGTAGCCGAGGCCAGGTACGAGGAATGGCGCAGGTCGCCGCCTGTGACAGCTTGTGATACCGTAGGCCCTGCCCGCATCGCCTATGTCACGGCAGTGATCGATATGCACGCCCAGCAGACGGCTCTTTCGACCTTGCTCGACGTCCTCGGCCACATCCCGTTGGTGCCTGCTGACTGACGGCAAGATGCGGCTCAGATCAGAGCGCCCTCCGCACGTCCATCCGGGCCTCAGCCGCGATAGGCGCTGGGAAAAACGATGTCCTGGTCGACAAGGACGTTGAACTTGTAGCCAGGGCGGATTTCCAGCGTCGGCTGGACGTCGAGGTTCCTGTTGATGGTGCGCTCAGCCACCCGGCCGAACGTCTCCGCGAAATTCCGCCGCGCCGCATCGGAGGCCGTGTCCTGCGTGGCGAGCGTCGAGCTCTCCGGCAACGCCATGTCGATGCCGGTGCCGATGACAGCGAGCAGCACCGCCGAGCCGAACGTTTTCAAATAGTGGTTGTTGACCTTGTCGTTGAAGCCGCCATAGCCCTCGGCATCCGTTCCCGCCATGCCGCCGACCTGCAAGGTGGAGCCGTTCGGGAAGATGATGTCCGTCCAGACCACGAGCACGCGCGACTGGCCAAATGAAACCTTGCTGTCGTAACGCCCGAACAGCCTGGCGCCTTGTGGGATCAGCAGGCGGTGGCCGGTCGCGCTGTCGTAGACGTTCTGGCTGACCTGCGCCGTGATGCGTCCGGGAAGATCGGAGTTGATGCCGGTGATGAGAGTGGCCGGGATCACCGAGCCGCGCTTGAGCTCGCAGAGGGATTGCTGCGGCACGACCTGGTTGGGGAGATAGCCGAGCTCCTTGAGGTCGGCGTTGAAGAAATCTTCCTTCGACCCCTGTCCGTTTGGATCGAGGTTCTGGCCGTTCAGCCCTGCCTGGAGGGCGGCGCCATAGAGGTCGGCTGCTGAGCCAGGCCCGGTGCGTGGGCCGTTTGCGCCGGCAGCCGGTCCTGCGGCCCCTGGACCGGGAGATGAACGGAGCTTGTCCACGTTCACGGCAATCGGCGAATCATAGGCCGAATCGTTCGCCTGCAGGCGCGCCATGCGCTGGCGATAGCGCTCGCGCAGATACTGCTCCTCGGCTTCGCGCTCTAAGCGCGCACGCCACACGGCTTCCGGCTCGGGCGACGGCGCGGGCCGTTCCGGCTGCGCGGCGGAGGGCTGCGGCGCTACCTTCGGTTCCGTGCGCTCAGGCGGCGCCGGCTGGAACATGGGCGCTGCCGCGGGCTCGCCGATGATCCCGTCGGAAACGCCGCGCTTCAGCCGGTCGGCGTAGGTCGAAGCAGGAGCCCCGTCGGCCCGGTCGATCTCAGGTTCACCAGAGAAATAGAGACCACGCGATGTCAGCCCATAAATGATCACTGCAAGAAACGCGATGACGAGGCCGATCGCGATCACCACCGGCAGGCGATTGAGGCGCCGGATTTTTTGCTCCGCCGCCTCTCCGCCTCCAAGCTTGAGGGACTGGACCATATTCCCCTCCCCTCACCCGCGTTGCATGACCGAAAGCGGGCTCGCCGGCGTCGCGCCGGCCGACGTCGCGGTGTAGGCTCGGCCGAGGTCGAGCGAACCGGTCGACAGGCGGGCGAGCACCTGCCCGTCATAGCTGTCGATGACATAGGCGAGCGGGATCAGCTTCTCGCCATCCGTCTTCTGGTCGGAGACGACGGCATAGCCCCAGGCCTTGAGCGAGGCCTCGAGCGCACCGCCGAACGGCGAGCCGTCGGGTTTGAGCAGGATCGTTCCAGTCCCCGGTCCGACATGCTCGGCAAGGCGGCTCACCATGTCACCGGCAATGGCGCTCGCGGCCGCGCCAGAGATCTCCGCCGGCGCGGAACTGGCGATAACCCCGTCCGCTCCCAAGGTCTGGCAGCCGGCCAGCAGTGCGGCAGCGATAGCGACGGCGAGGAATCGCGGAACGAGGTGGCCAGCACGCATCGCCTACCCTCCCCGCCTGATGCTGATCTTCTCCTTGTGCCAGCCGACGCCTGAAACCAGCACGGCGCGATCGACGTGGTAGTCGACCACCATCATGTTGCCCTTCATCCGGTAGTTGACGATGCGGTTCTCGCCGCCCGAAACGACGAAGAGCACAGGCGCGTCCTGGCCGGCCATCGACCGTGGAAACTGGATGTAGGTCTTCTCACCGTCCGAATAGACCCGCGTCGGCCGCCAGCGCGCGCTTCCCCCGACGCTGTACTGGAAATTCAGCTGCTCGGCCGGCACGCCGGCGCCCGGGATCGTGCTCGCTTCCAGCCTGGCGTTGATGTCGGCAAGCCGCGCCGAGACGTCTTCCGGATATTCGAAGCCGACTCGCGCCATGTATTGGCTTTCATGCGATTTCAGCTGGATGTGGTAGGTGCGCCTCGACGTCGTCACCACCATCGACGTGACCAGACCCGGCTCTGCCGGCTTCACGATCAGGTGGATCGCTTGGCCTCCCACAGCGCCCGAGGTCGCCGGCTCGATTTTCCAGCGCACGGTGTCGCCGACCAGCACATCGCGCACCACCTCGCCTGCCTGGAGCTCGATGTCGCAGACTTGAAGGGGCGAGCACACGACCGAGGGCTGGATCTCGCCATAGAGGAAGATCACCTTTCCATCCGGTCCCTTGGTCACGAGCCCCCCAGAGCCGCGCCACTGGCCCGAGATATATGCCCCCTTAGCCTCGTTGGCGGTCATCTCCTGCGCTCGGGCGGCAGGCACCGCAAGGATGTCGGCGGCGGCAAGTACAGACAGCGTTAGCACCGTCGCCGTGATAGTCGTTCCTTCTCTCGTCATTACGTTGAGCGGGCCTTTCAAAGCTGGGCGGTCCATTCAAAGTCCCGCAGATAGAGGCCGATCGGATTGAGGCGGATGACGCCCTCGTCCTGCGGCGGGGTCAGTGTCACTGTGGCGATGCCGCGGAAGCGCCGGACTGCGGTTTCCTTGCCCTTCCGGTCGCGCTCATATTCGGTCCAGTCGATCTGGTAGCTCTGGTTGGAGAGCGGGACGACATTGTTGACCTCGACGGCGACTGTTGCCGTCTTTGCTTTCTCGAAGGGCGAGTTGCCGCGGAACCAGGCGTTGACCTTTTCGGTCGCGGGATCGGAGGTGCGCAGCAGCGCGTAGGTCCGGTCGATATATTGCTTCTGCACCACAGCATCCGGCGTCACGCTGCGAAAATTCGATACAAAGCTTCCGAGCGTCGCCCGCACAACCCGCGGGTCGGCATATTCGATCTGCTGCGGGAAACCGGCGGTGACCGCCGTGCCGAGACGGTCGACCTCGACGATGTAGGGAACAAGCTTGACCTCAGTGCTCTGATAAAGAGCGTAGCTGAAGCCGATCACCGCCATCAGCATGCCGGTGATGCCGACCAGACGCCACGCGGCCGCGGCCTTCACATAGGAGCCATAGCGCTCGTTCCATTCCTGGCGTGCGGCGATATAGGGGTTTTCGGGCGGGGTGCTGGCGGCCATGCTGAAACGCGTCTCACTGATCCTGGATCGGGGGTCGGGATGGTGCCGGCGGCGGCGTCTTCTGCCGCGTCTGGTCGAGCTTGGCGTTGGCCAGCCCGAGCAGCGATCCGGCATAGGCGCCGGGTGCGGCGATTGCCTTCTCCTTCGCCGCCGAGCCGGCGGCCCAGCCGGCATTGCCGATGCCGGACGCCATGCCACGCAACGCCGCTCCCGCCATCGAGGCGCCACCAGCCCTGGCGTTTCGCGCGGCCGAGGCGCCGGACACTGCCGCGCTTGCACCGAGGAAGGCCCCGCCGGCGGCAAAACTCGCGGTCTGGCCGCCATGGCGGATCGCTTCCATGCCGCCGGAAATCGAGGCGCCCTGCACGACGCCCTGGACGATCGGCGGCACGTACATGGCGACAATGAATACCACCACTGAGATCCCCGCGATTGCGAGCGTGGTGATAAACTGGTCGGATGTGGCGGTGGGCGCCTCGGCGAGGCCGAGCAGCACTTCCGAGCCGATGCGCGCGATCATGACCAGCGCCATCAGCTTCATTCCGACCGAGAAAGCGTAGACCAGGTAGCGGACCGCGAAATTCTTGGTGTAGGACGAGCCGCCCAGCCCGAGCATGATCATGCCGGCGAGGAGGCCGACATACATCTCGACCATGACCGCAACAAAGATCGCCGCCACCAGGCTGAACGAGATTACCACGATGACCATGGCGAAGACGGCGGCAATCGCCAGCGCATTGTCCTCGAAGAGCCCGAACTGCGCCTGCTCCGACATCTTGGAGGCGACACGGATGCCGGCGTCAAAAATGTTCGCCGGAGAGGCCGAGCCACCGTTGGCGCCGATCTGGAACAGGCTGTCGACCACCGCCTTGGCGAAGCTGGGCCCTTGGTCGAGAATGAAGGCGAACAGCCCGATGAACATGATCCTGCGGACGAGCTCGGCGAACCAGGCATCGAGCGAGGCGGCCTGCAGGGCGAGCCATACCGCAGCGATGCCGACCTCGATGCCGGCAAGAATCCAGAACAGGGAGCTAGCGGCATCCATCACCGTCGTCTCCCAGCCCTTCGCGGCCACCGAGACCTGGTTTTCGAGCGTGGTCAGCACGCTGCCCTGCTGCGCCAGCGCCGGCGCGCTGGCGAGCAGGACCAAACCGATGACGATGAAGCTGATCTCCAGCGTGCGGGATGGGCGGACGACTACCACTGGGGTTTCATCTCCTGGCCGCCGCCAACGGAGCGGTCGGGATCGCCGCCGAAGAAATCTTCCGCGCGTCGGCGTCTCTCGTCCGACGCCGCCGGCGTCGGCGTGATCTGCGGCTGAGGCACGAAGACGAACCAGACCACGGTGAGCCCAACCAGAGCGATGACCGCGGCAAGGACTGCTATGACAATCTGGCGGCTCACCAGCGCGGCTCCATCGTCTGTCCACCGCGCACGCTCGGCACCGTCGCGTTGAAGAACTTTTCGCGCCGCGCCTGGGCGAGGTCCTTATCGGCCTGTTCGGACTGCAGCCAGGTCCCCATCATCGTCGTCTGCTGCGAGACCAGACCGCGCAGCTTCTGCATCTGGGCGACCTGCTGGGCGGCGATCTCATGGCCGACCTGCAGGGCCTTCATCTGTCCGTCGGCCGATTCCGACATTGAGCGGAGCGATTCCATGGTCGATTCCTCCGACGAGAACTGCTCGGCGGTAAGGCCAGCGGCCTTCAGCGTGCCGGCAATGGTGTCGCGGTTCGTCGTCGACCAGTTCTGATAAGTTGACGAGAAGCTCGCACCATCCGGAAGGCGGGTCTTGAAGTCGGCATAGCTCTGGAAACGCTGCTTCAGCACCTCGTCGGCATTGCTCATGGAGAAGGCGATCCCCTGCCCCTGCGAAGCCAGGCTGCGCAGCCGGTTGAGGTCGCTCTCGACCTGACCCCAGATGTGGCTCGGTAGCTGCGCGGTGTTCTGCAGCATGTTTTCGTAGATATTCAGCTGGTTCTGGATCTGCTCCGCCAGTTGTGTGATCTGGGTGACCTGGTTGTTGATCTGCTCGGTCGATTGGCCGACCAGGCTGACCAACTCGCTGTTGTTGAGGAGCTGGGTCCATTCGGTCGCGGCGCCGGTGGCCGCCCCTGAGAGGGCCGGTGAGACGTGCGTCATAATCGCTAGTGCCGCCACGGCAGCGGTAAGCCTAGCCGTTGTGAAGGAGTGTTTCGGCATTGCCTATTCCTCTCTGTTGAAGCCAGTGCACGGGCCAGGCGTCGCCATGCTCGGTCTTCAGCGCCAGAATTTGCTTCAGGTCTTCCTTGCCTGAGGCGCCGGCGAAGGAGAGCGCGACGGGTCCGAGCGCCATGTCGAAGAGCCGCCGTCCTTCCGGCGAAGCGACGTAATATTCTCGCTTGGGCAGCGCGGTCGCGACAATCTCGATCTGGCGCTCGTTGAAGCCGATGCGCTCGTAGAATTCCCGCGTGCCCGGCTCGCGCGCCGCGCCGTTCGGCAGGCAGATCTTGGTCGGGCAGGATTCCTTCAGCACGTCGATGATGCCGGAGCGCTCGGCGTCGGAAATCGACTGCGTCGCCAGCACGACCGCGCAATTAGCCTTGCGCAGCACCTTCAGCCACTCGCGGATCTTGTCGCGGAAGGTCGGGTGGCCGAGCATCAGCCAGGCCTCGTCGAGGATGATCAGGCTCGCATCGCCGGTCAACCGCTTCTCGATGCGACGGAACAGATAGGTGAGCACCGGGACGAGGCTGCGCTCGCCCATGTTCATCAACTGCTCGATCTCGAAGGTCTGGAAGGAGCGCAACGAAAGCCCGTCGTTTTCCGCATCGAGCAGCTGACCCATCGGCCCGTCGACGGTGTAGTGGTGCAGCGCCTCCTTGATCTCGCGCATTTGCACGCCGGAGACGAAGTCCGAGAGGGATCGGCCGTTCGAGGAAGCCAGCAATCCGACCTGGCGGGAAATGGCGTTGCGGTGATCGGGCGTGATCGTCACGCCCTGCAGCGCCACCAGCGTCTCGATCCATTCCGACGCCCAAGCCCGGTCGCCATCCGTGCCGAGCTCGGCAAGCGGGCAAAAGGCAAGCGCCGGGCTTCCTTCCCCGTCGCTCTCGCCGATCTCGTAGTGATCGCCGCCGGCGGCTAGCGTGACCGGCAGCATGGAGCGGCCCTTGTCGAAGGCGAAGATCTGCGCGCTCGCATAGCGCCGGAACTGCGCGGCGATCAGCGCCAGCAGGGTCGACTTGCCCGACCCGGTCGGACCGAATATCAGCGTGTGCCCAACGTCGTCGACGTGCAGATTGAGCCGAAACGGCGTCGAGCCGCTGGCGACCAGCATCAGCGGAGGTGACCCCGGCGGGTAGAACGGGCAAGGCGCGGTCGGTGCGCCCGACCAGACCGAATTGAGCGGGATCAGGTCCGCGAGATTGCGCGTGTTGATCAGCGGCTCGCGGATGTTGGCATACCAGTTCCCCGGCAGGCTGCCGAGAAAGGCCTCCGTTGCATTGATGGTCTCGATCCGCGCGCCAAAACCCTCGGCCTGGATGAGCCGGCGGACAGCCTCGGCCTTCTCCCGAAGCCTGGTGTCGTTGTCGTCAAACAGCACGATGACCGGCGTGTAGTAGCCATAGGCGACGAGCTGCGATGAGGCCTGGGCGATCGCGTCCTCGGTTTCGGCGACCATTGCCATCGCGTCCTGATCGACCGAACGTGATTGTGTCTGGAACAGCTGGTCGAAGAAGGGCCTGACCTTCTGCTGCCATTTCTTGCGCGTGCGCTCGAGCCGGGCCCGCGCCTCCTGGTCATCGAGAAAGATGAAGCGCGACGACCACCGATAGGTGAGCGGCATCAAGTCGAGCGAGTTGAGGATGCCCGGCCAGCTCTCGGCCGGGAACCCATCGATTCCGACCACGGCGAGATAACGGCTGTCGACCATCGGTGTGAGGCCATGGCTGAACTCGGCGGTTGCCAGCCAGTCGAGATACATCGGAATCTCCGGCAGGCGCACCGGATGGTTCTCGCCGGTGAGTGAGAAGCGGATGAACTGGAAGAGTTCATCATAGCGGGCGGTCTGGAAGCCGCCCCGCTCCTCGACCGACCGTGTCATCATGCGGCGGATCGAAAGCGCGTTGCCGAGATACTGCTCGACCTCGCGGATCGAGGTCTGGAAGTTTTCCAGCACCGTGTCGGCATAGCGCGCCGTGCGGCTCTCGCTGTCGGAATAGACGTAGCGGGCAAGCCCCGAGCGCCGTCTTTCCGGCGGCCGCCAGGTCAGGATCAGCGCGTGGCGGCTCTCGAAATGTCCCCTCCCCTCCTCAAAATGCGCACGACGCTCGTCGTCGATGGCGCGCGTCACGGGATCGGGAAAATGGCATTCCTCGCGCGCGGGATATTCGGAGGTTGCGACCCGCACCGCCTCGACCTGGATCATCCAGCCTGAGCCGAGACGCGACAGGATCGCATTGATCTGGCGGGACACCTCGTTGCGCTCGGTATCCGTCGAACTCTCCGAATCCGGCCCGGCGAAATACCAGCCCGCCATCAGCGAGCCGTCCTTGAGCAGGATCACGCCATTTGCGACCAGCGCGGCATAAGGCGCCAGATCCGAGAAGGACGGGCCGGAATGGCGGAAGGAGCGCAACGCCACCATGGACGGTCCTCAGAAGCGGCGCCAGGGGGTTGAGGTCGGCCGGTAGTAAGGCCGATAGCCGACATGGCGGGCATAGACGAGCCGCATCATCGGGTCGGCCTTCGCCATCATCCGCAGTGCCGCCACCACGATAATCCAGACCGCAATTCCGAACAGCGCCGAATAGGGTGTCAGCACGACGAAGATCAGGATTACGGCGGCGAGGCCGGTCACGAGCACGAGCTCGCGGTCGGCGCCGAGCAGCAGGTTCGGCCGCGACAGCGCCCGGTGGATGCGCGAACGGTCGAGGCTTGAGCCCGGTTCAGCCACGACCGCCCTCCCCTGCCCCGTCAACGCTCGGCGAAGACGCGGCGTCGCCGATCGAGGCGCCGCTCGCGCCGAACAGCGCGACGATCTGGGTGGCGCCGAGCAGGATGCCGGCGACGAGCACGACATACATCAGCCGCCGCGCGAAATCGTTGAGCTCACCGCCGAAGATCAGCATGCCGCCGGCGATCGCGACCGCGGCGAGAGCGATGAATCCCGCGACTGGACCGGTGATCGACTGCTGGATCTGCTGCAAGGGGCCTTCCCACGGCAAGCCGCCGCCGCCACTCGATGCCAGGCTGGGCTCGGCATGGACAAGCGCCAGCGCGAATGTTGCGAGCGCAAACCTCCACATGCGTTCATGCGACATGGCATTCCTCCTTCGGCGAATAGGATTCAGTGCGGTAATGACCATTCACAAAGCTCTCGACATGCAGAACATCGCGAACCACGCGGCCCCTGGGCGTTCGCTCGATCGAGACGATCAGGTCGACCGCCTCGCCGATCACCTCGCGCATGGGCTGCTGGCTTGCCTCGGCCGTCAGTTGCTCGAGGCGGCGCAGGGCGGATTCCGCCGTGTTGGAATGGATCGTCGTCACGCCGCCGGGGTGACCGGTGTTCCAGGCCTTGAGCAAAGTAAGCGCGGCACCGTCACGAACCTCGCCGACGATGATCCGGTCGGGCCGCAGCCGCATCGTGCTTTTCAGAAGGCGGCCCATGTCGATCGTGTCGCTCGTATGCAAAGCGACCGCGTTCTCGGCGGCGCACTGAATCTCGGCTGTGTCCTCGAGGATCACCATGCGATCCTCCGGGGCCGTCTCGACGATCTCGGCAATGACCGCATTGGCAAGCGTGGTCTTGCCCGAGCCCGTGCCGCCGGAGATGACGATGTTCATCCGCGACGTGATCGCGTTGCGGATCAGGGAGGCCTGGTGCTCCGTAATGGTCTTCGCCGCGATATAATCGTCGAGTGGAATGAGCCGCGAGGCCCGCCGGCGAATGGTGAAGGTCGGCGCCGTGACAACGGGGGGCAGAAGTCCCTCGAAACGATGCCCGCCGATCGGGAGCTCGCCCGAGACGATCGGCCGATCGTCGTCGGCCTCTGACCGCAGCGAATGCGCCACGCTGCCGATGACGATCTCGGCGGTTGCGGCACTCATCTCTCCGGCCGGTGCAACGCCATGGCCTAGCCGTTCGATGAAAAGCCGGCCATCGGGATTGAGCATGATCTCGACGACGGTCGCATCATCGAGGGCGACGCAGAGCTGGTCCCCGAGCGCTTCCTGCAGCTTGCGGATCAGGCGGGGGTGGGAGCGAAGCTGGGGCATGGGCATTTTCGTCAGGCGGCACGCAGCTTCGGGCAGAGGACGGACCGATATGACGGGGATCGCACGCGCTCGAAGCTCGCGCGGTCGACGACTGCCGAGGCCGACGATATCGCCAGGATGTATGTTGGCTTCAGAGCGTCGAATTCATCGGGTTCTCGCCCGCCCTGTGTGACCACGCTCCATCCCAGCCGTCCCTTGAAGATGTGAGCCCGCAGCCGGTGCATGGCATCGAGAAGACCAGCGAAGTCATCATATGCGTCAGGAGAAATGGCCAGTGCCCGCATCAGTGTCGCTCCGATTCGAGTGTGTTCGGAGGCAAAGGGCACGATTGCGCGGCGAGCCGCGACTAGTGAAATTATGAGTACCATTCGATGCGATCAGGGGTGAGTCGGCCCCCATGGCGGGGATAGAGCCCTCTGCCGGCACAAAAATGGGGGGTTCAGCCCCTAATAGATTTATTAGCGGTAGCTGGCCGAACGCGGCGCGATCGGGTCGTCTAACCATCTGATAACATGGGCTAAAGTGGTTTCGACAAATGCAATCCGGCGAGCTCGCGTTAACTACTCGTTAACTCTATTATCCTTGCCACGAGGGGAGAATCGGACATACTGGCGCCAAATTGGCCAGATGACCGCAGTCTGGCGCTATTTTCCTCGCGGGGCCGGTCAGAATGAGTGCGCTTCCACCTTTCGAATTTGATGAAAAGATCCTGACGCAAGGCGCCGAGATCTCCCGCAAGCTCGACCAGCTGCGGCTCGAGAAGTTTCCGCCCAATGCAAAGAAGACGCTTCGGCGATTTCCGATGGCTGAGGTCGCGCACTACCTCGGCATCAGCCCGAACAACCTGAAGCGGCTCCACCTTGAGGGAAAGGGGCCGGAGCCACTCATCGCTGCTGGTGGGCGGCGCTTTTACACTGCCGAGCAGATGATCGAACTGCGGCACTACCTCGATAAGTACGGCCGATCCGACGCCAAAAAATATGTCCCCTTCCGCAAGCCGGGCGAGAAGCTTCAAGTCATTGCCGTAGTCAATTTCAAAGGTGGCTCTGGAAAGACCACGACCGCCGCGCACCTGGCGCAGCATCTTGCGTTGACCGGGCACAGGGTCTTGGCGATCGACCTCGACCCGCAAGCGTCCCTTTCGGCATTACATGGCTTCCAGCCGGAACTAGACGGGAATCCGTCGCTATACGACGCAATCCGATATGACGAGAAGCGACAGCCGATCGCGGACGTGATACTGCCCACGAACTTCCCTCTACTCGAGATCATTCCAGCCAACCTCGAATTGCAGGAATACGAGTTCGACACTCCCCTTTCGATGCAGACCTCGAGTGAGGGCAAGAGGTTCTACAGCCGGCTCGGTCGATCGCTGGAGGAGGTGGATGATCGCTTCGACGTCGTAATCGTCGACTGCCCGCCGCAGCTCGGATTCCTCACCTTGACCGCGTTGACCGCCTCCACCTCGGTCCTCGTCACGGTTCACCCCCAGATGCTCGATCTGATGTCGATGAGTCAGTTCCTCCTCATGTTGGGCAACTTCGTCAGATCCATCCGGGAGAAGGGAGCGCCGGTAAAGATCGACTGGCTCCGCTACCTGATCACCCGATACGAGCCGTCTGATGTGCCCCAGACTCAGATGCTGGGATTCATGCAGTCCATCCTGGCCGAAGAGATTCTGAAGAACCCGATGGTGAAGTCGACGGCGATTTCCGATGCCGGACTAACCAAGCAGACTCTGTACGAGGTCGAGCGCGCCAACTTCAATCGCGACACCTACGATCGGGCTATCGAAGCGTTGGACGCGGCGAATTTCGAGATACAGGGCCTGCTCCATCGAGCATGGGGGCGTCTGTGATGTTGACTGCCGTCAACACGGACCAAAAGCGCGGTAATTTCAGGCGCATAGCAGAGATCATGAGGCTGAGCGATGGCTCGTAAGAACCCCTTCGCCAACATACTGGACGACAACGACAGGCCTGCCGAGCGCTCCGTAGTCGAATACGCTGCGAAGGGCGCGTCTCGGTCGATCCTTAGTACGTTGGACGACATGGCGGCGCGCGCCGACAAGCTCGCTGCCGGCGAGACCATCGTCGAGTTGGAGCCTGACACGATCGACGTCTCGTTCGTGCGAGACAGACGGGCGAACGACGAACGGGAGTTCAACGAGCTGGTGGAGGCAGTCCGCGAGAACGGCCAAAACTCCCCTATTCTGGTTCGGCCGCACCCAAAAACCGTGGGCCGCTACATGGTGGTGTTTGGGCATCGGCGCCTCGAGGCCGCCAAGGCCCTTGGGCGCAAAGTCCGCGCTGTCGTCAAGGAGATGGAGGACCGCGAACACGTCCTCACGCTCGGTCAGGAGAACTCGGCTCGGGCCAACGTGCCATTCATCGAGAGAGCGCTCTTTGCCGCCGACCTCGCACGTCTCCGTTACGACGAGGACAACGCGACCATTCTCAAGGCGCTTTCGATCGACCGTACAACGCTGTCGAAGATGCTGTCGGTGGCAAGCCTGCCCGCACGGGTTCTTGATGCAATCGGCGAAGCAAAGGGCATCGGCCGCGACCGCTGGTATGAACTTAAGCTGCTCATGGACAAGCCATCAAACCACGACATCGCCTTCGAGGTGATCAAGGAGGATGGCTTTGCCGCCCTTCCCAGCGATGGCCGCTTTGATCTTCTGGTGCGGCGGCTCAAGTCGTCCGCCTCCAGGAAACGTAAACAGTCCGCCCCGCAAAAACGCAGTTGGACACCGACGGGTGGCTCCCTTTCGGCTGACATAACCTCGGACGCAAAGCGCTTCACTTTGGCAATCAAGGCCAGGAGCTCCGAAGCGCGTGCGTTCGGTGACTATTTGTCGGAGAACCTCGACCGCCTATACGAGGCCTTTCGGCAGGATTCCACGCAACTGAGAGAGGAACCGTAACCGCAAAAGAAAAAGGCCCCCGAAACGAGTTCCGGAAGCCCTTCTCCTAGATTGAGCACCTAGAGAATCGCACTTCCGCGAATCACAGTCAAGAGTCCCGCACGGGTCAAGACGTCGTTTTCGGCGCGCTGGCTTCTTTTGCCTAGCGATAGGTGAAGAAAAATGCAGACGCATATTGCAACGACGCCTTTTGGGCGGCGGCCGATGACGCTTGCCATGATGGCAAGTCAGGCCGTAGCGAACGCCATGCCGGAAGGCGCAAGCGTTCAGAAATGGCATGTCTTCAAATCGATCCGTGAAGCCAAGGATCTGATCGGCGCCACGGATCGCTCGCTGGCGATCCTCAACGCGCTTCTGTCCTTCCATCGGGACACGGAGCTTTCGGCCGACGGCGAACTCGTCGTTTGGCCGTCAAACGAGCAGCTCATGGCCAGAGCCAACGGCATGCCGGCGACAACGCTGCGGCGTCATCTGGCCGTCCTGGTCGATTGCGGGCTGATCATCCGCCGGGACAGCCCGAACGGCAAGCGCTTCGCGCGCAAGGGCAGGGGCGGGCAGATCGAGCAGGCCTATGGCTTCGATCTGTCGCCAATCGTCGCGCGCGCCGAGGAGTTCGCCGAACTGGCTGAGACGGTTCAGGTCGAAAAACGCGCCTACAAGGCTGCCAGGGAGCGCCTGACGCTGTTGCGCCGGGACATCGTGAAGATGATCGACGCCGGCATCGAGGGGGGCGTTCCGGGCAATTGGGGCAAAATGACTCGGACCTACCAAGGGATCATCGGACGACTTCCCAGGACCGCCCCCCGCCAACTCCTCGATGACATTTGCGATGATCTTGAGCTGCTCTGGATCGAAATCCGCGACGCACTGGAATCCTTCACGGAAACACAGAATCCGGACGCCAATGAGTCCCATTCCGGTCGCCACATACAGAATTCAAACCCAGACTCCATATCTGAATCTAAAAACGGCTTAGGAGATAAAGAAGAAGCGGGCGGCAGCGCCACGGAAACCGACAACCTGCACAGCTTGCCCAAGCGCGAGTTGCCCCTGGGGATCGTGCTGGATGCCTGTGCAAACTGGCGCGAGCTGGCGAAGGACGCCGAAATCCGCAACTGGCGAGATTTTCTGGCGGGGGCGGAGGTCGCCCGGCCGATGCTGGGGGTCAGCCCGAGCGCCTGGCGTGAGGCCTGCGAGGTTCTGGGCGAGCGGCAGGCGGCGATCACGCTGGCGGCGATCTATCAGCGCGCCGCCGAGATCAACAACGCCGGAGGCTATCTGCGCAGCCTGACGGATCGGGCGCGCGAGGGAAAATTCTCGGCCTGGCCGATGGTCATGGCGCTGTTGCGCGCCAAACTGGACGCCGAAAAGACGGCCGCCCAGACCCGTGGCGGGCCGCCGGCCGATGTCAACAAGCGGGAAGGGCGGCTTGAGGTCTCAGAAGCGCTTCTCAGGAGCCTGCGCAGGCCGAAATCATGACGCCGGTCGGAGCTGTACGCCCGGGTCCGGCTATCGAGCTCGTTGCCGCGGCCATTCGCGCGGCCCGAGACGGCAGGTCATTCGTCGCCCGCGAGACCGTCGAACGCCTCGAGCAAGGCATCAACGATCGCCTGACCAAGCGCCTGAGCGGTCTCCCCGATTTGAGCCTCGTTCCCGTTGCGGGCGGCGGTGGCGAGGTCCGAACACTGATCGGTCAGGATCGCATTGGCCCGGTCGATCGCCCACTGCGCAAAATCGTCCCGGCTGTCGATGATCCTGGTGTCCAACATGGAAGGGAGCTCCGGCGTTTACGATTTCTTTGGGCGATCCCGGCTATGGTCAGGGCGCGCGATAGGTATTGCGTTCGCGCCACTCCAATCCTTGCCTCTCAGGCCTCGCTGAGCAAGCCGTTGCGCTTCGCACGGTCGAGAAGGTTCTTCACCGATGAGGGTGCCCATTTCGTCGCGGCGTGCGCTCGTGTAATCTTTCCAGCTGGCTGGCGATTTCGCGCAGCGTAAGCTGCGGATTGGATGACTGGATGCCGGCGACCAGCGTCATCAGACGATCCTCGGGAAGTCGGGGCGGGGACTTCTTAAGAAGCCTGGCATCTGCCATGCCCTCGGTGACCATCCATTTTACGGCCCGGCGCAATCGCTCCGGCGTCCAGGCGAGCCCGCGTTGCTTCAGAAACCGCGCGATGTCGTCCCAGGTGTGGTCCGGACGGATGCGCCTGACCGTCGGCAGCCATTGCTGGGGCGGTGGCCTGAATGCGCGCACCATAGGCGGCTTTCTGTGCGTGCCTCATCCTGGCCAGCGCCTCCGGCCGGCGTTCGCGGATTCCCGGATTGCCCGGCATCCGCCCTTTTGCCTTGGCGGCTTTGATACCGGCTTTCGTGCGCTCGGAAATCAATGCACGCTCGAGCTGGGCGACGGCGCCGAGGACCTGCAGGGAGAACATGCCTTGCGGCGTCGTCGTGTCGATCGGATCTCTCAGTGAGCGGAAATGCGCGCCTTTGGCGGTCAGATCCTCGATCACCTCGAGCAGATGGCCGACTGAGCGGGCCAAGCGGTCGAGCCGGACGACGACAAGCGTGTCGCCGGCAGCAATCTCGCGCACGAGCTTCGCAAGGGCAGGGCGGGCGCGGGAGGCGCCCGAGCCGTGCTCATCGACGATCTGCGCATCCGGAGGCGCGCAGTTCGATCTGCTGGGCTTCGGTCGCCTGCTCGTCCGTAGAGACGCGCGCATAGCCGATGAGTCGTCCCTGTGATCGACGGGAAGCATGGTTTTGCGTGTCAGCGGCCATTTACAGTGCCAGAAAGCTCGTTGCGGGGAGGATTTCCAAATCCAGAGGATAAGGATAACTGATCCGTTGAGGTCAGCGGTTGCAGAATGATTTCATAGATTGACATTTGCGAAATCTTTTCGTAAGGACAGGCATGGAGTTTTAGCCATGAGCAAGAATGTCGTCTATCTGCACGGCCAGCCAAAGCCGGTTGGGCATTTTCTGCGGGTCGGAACCAGCGGTCACCGGCAACTCGAGACATTGCTCGGATCGGGCAAAATGATGGTCGATCGGGTGGTGATCGAGGCGTCATCTGCGCTTAGGCAGCACGATCTCATGGCGGCACTTGCGGACGCCGGCGGCGAACTCATCCTGGATACCAACGTAGCGGAACTTTCGTCGGCCGGCCGGTTCGGTGGCGCCGCCAAGAGCGCGCCTTGGGCAAATCCCGACAGCGTTTTAACCCCCGACGACCTGCGGCCGAATGCGAACCGTGACGTTATAGGCCAGATCGCGCGTTTCGCGGTAAAGCAGGGCTTTCACGCCGTGCAGGCGCCCGCTCACATACTCGAAAGCTCGACTGACAAGCTTTTCGCGCTCGATTGTGAAGCCGCATCTGCATTGCGTCGGGCACTTGATGTCGAAGGCGGAAAACATATTGGTGTCGATTACCCGCTGATGATCAAAAATGCCGCGCTTCGCGATCCCGCACAACGCCGGGCTTTCATCGCCGGACTGAACAATGTTCCTTTCGACCAACTGTGGTTCCGGGTGTCCGGTTTCGGCTCGGATGCCACGCCGGCGGGTTTACGCCGCTATATCGCGGCAATGATGGATTTTCAGCGCTTGGAGCGCCCGATCGTCGCCGACGGCGTTGGAGGTCTGGTGGGCGTCGCTATTCCCGCGTTCGGTGCAGCAGGGGGTATTTGTCACGGCGTCGCCGAAAAGGAACGCTTTGACGCAAGCGATTGGAGCAAACCTCCGCAGGCCGGTGGCGGCGGTCGAGAAAAGCGCGTCCTAATGGCAGGATTGGATAGACTGCTGAGTGTCAAGCAGGTCGATATCCTGATGGCGGCGCAAGGCGCCAGGTCGGTTCTGAGCTGCCATGACCGGTCTTGCTGTCCGAACGGCCTCAGTGACACTTTGAAAGACCCGAAGGCGCACTATTTGCGTCAGCGGTTTCGCCAGATTGAAGAGCTGTCCGGTGTCCCGGAGTTGCGCCGCGCTCAGCATTTCCTCGAAAAGGAGCTTGCCGCTGCCGAGCGAACCGCCCGATCGGCGGCAAAACTGAAGGTGTCAGACGAGGGCTTGTCAAAGGTCTTGCAGCGCAGCAGCCTTCGCTTGGAAAAAATGCACGCCGTTTTGGATGCCTTAAACAGCACGATTACGGGCCAACCACGCGCGCTGGTCCCGCCGCGCCGGCAGGCGAAGGTGTCTAGCGCTGCTTTGCGCAGTAGGTAATGTCATGAGCACAGCTGTAGTACGGATTCTGGATGATCTGCGGTCACGAGGCGGCCTTCAAGGCAAGGACATCGCCAACATTGTTGACGTATCAACGGCGACCGTGTCGCGGTGGTCGCATGGCAACGGTTCCCCAAATCTGCGCACCCAGACGGTCATTGCGGACCTGCGCTATGTCGTCGATCGTCTGTCAGATTTTTACACGGCCGACGAGACGCGGCTTTGGCTGCATTCGCGCCATCCGCTTCTCAACAATGAACGGGCCATCGATCTCATTAATGCGGACCGGACGCAGGAAGTCCTGGCGGTGATTGAGCGGCTCGACGCCGGCGCGTACGTCTGAGGTTTCGAGTGGAGCGACGGGCGCGAGATTTGGATCTGCTTGACGCCCTCGATGCTCATCAGGGCGTATCGTTTCAAGGCGAAGTCTGGCGTATCGTGAGAGAAGAGCGGGAACCGTTGCAGGGGTATCCGGCTCAGGCGCGCTGGGATCCCGGCACATTCGACGTGCTTTATACTTCGCTGGAGCGCGAAGGCGCCCTCGAAGAGATTCATTTTCACCTCAGTCGCCAACCTGTCTTTCCCTCGAAAATCCGGTCGGTTATTCATCGGATTTCGGTCAGCACCCAACGAACGCTGAGGATAGCTGATCTTGCTGCATTGAAAGATCTCGGCGTCTCGCCCGAAATCTACGGGTCGCTCGCCTACGAACGAACGCAGGAAATCGGCGACGCGGCTGCCTTTCTCGGCTTCGACGGCATCTTGGCTCCAAGTGCGCGCTGGCCGTGTCAGAACCTGGTGATCTTCACAGAGCGGTTTACTCCGACCGATTTGAGCGTCGTCAATTCCGAGCCGGTTGATTGGGCAGATTGGCGTGCCCGCAGAAACGAACTCAGACGAACGATCGACCGTTGATGCTCCTGATGGCGTTTTTGGGCTTCCGAGTGCCCAGGCCGTGGGGCGACCGCTATCGGACCAGCAGATCAGGCGTCGGCCAAATCTGGTCAGACAAGAAGCCGCGCGGCCCTTCCGAGCGTGCGCTCGGCATCATTGTAGTAGTTGGAGGCCTGTTGCACCGAGCGGTGCTGCGACTGCTGCATGGCTTCGGGCAGCGGAATCCCGCGGCGGGCGGTTTCGGTGAGATAGCCGGAGCGCAGGCCGTGCGCGGAAAACGCCTGCGGGTCGAGCCCGGCCTCGGCGACGCGCCGCTTCAGGATCAAGTTGACCGCCTGCGGCGTCAGGGCGCGCCGTTCGAGATTGCCCCAGCGGTCGATGCCGCGGAACACCGCGCCCTCCGTGATCGCGGCGCGCTCCAGCCAGTCTTGCAAGACCAGCACCGGCCGGCCGACCAAGAGCACGAAAGCGTCGCTGTCGGCCTGCGTCGTCTTGGTGCGGCCGAGCCGGATTTTCAGGCAGGGCAGCTTCGCGCCGTCCGGGTCCTTGGGATCGACCGGAACGGGATCTTCGTCGACCAGCTGCTCGATCCGCAGGGCAGAAATTTCGCTGCGGCGGCGACCGCCGGAGGCGAAGGCGGTGATCAGCAGCGCCCGGTCGCGCAGGTCGACAAGTTTTTCGCCGGCGCAGGCTTGAGCAGGGCGGCCAGAACATCGGCGGTCACCGCCTTTTTGCTCTTGCGGCCGCGCGGGCGGGCGCTGGCGCGCCCCGCCAGTTTTAGCGCGCTGTGCAGCCCCGGCGCTGAAAAATTTCCGCTAAGGCCGCGCCATTTCGTCAAGGTCGACCAGCTCGACAGCCGCCGGCGCACGGTGGCGGGCGCGTGCGGGCCGTCGCTGCGCAAAAGCCCCTGCGCCTTCAGCGCGGCCGTCACCTCGCCGGGCATGCCGTGCGCCGGATCGGTTGCGCGCCGAAAAGGATCCCAGAGATGATGGGCGACGAATTTGATCAACAACGGCTCCGGCGCCGGCCACGGCAGTGGCTGTCCTGTCGCGGCTTGGCACCAGGCTTCGAGATAGCCGAGGTCGGAGGCCAGCGCCCGCAGGGAATTTGCGCCGATGCCTTCCTTGGCCAGGTGGCGCAGGGTTGCGACGTCGTCGTCGGTCAGGATTTCGGCCAAAAAATCGCGGCGGTCGAAGGGCAGCACGGACTCGAGCGCATCAAGCGCTTCGGCGCGCCGGACCACCAGGTTTTTGTCCGGACGGCCGCTGGCCGGGGGAGGCGGCTGTTTTGACATCGCGGCGTGTTCCAAGCGGGATTCTGCGGCCTTCGCGGCCATGCTTTGCGCTGAATCTATGCGATTTGCGGCCTGAAATCCATCACTATCGATAAGAGGTCATTATCGATAGTGAGCTTCACGCCCGGGATTATCGCCTGTGACGGAAGTAAATGGCGGTATAGCTACCGTTACGCAAATCGCATACAACAGAATCAATGGCTTACGACACCGCAAATTTGCCTCTCACCACCCTGCTATCGCCGCTCGCCCGCGCCGAAGACCTTCTGGCCCTCTGGATTTTACTTCCCGATTTCAATTGAAGTCCTAAGCTGAAAACCCAACCCTCGATTTTTTTATGTTGCAGCTTCAATCAGGGGAGGGGAGGGGCTCTTCAGAGCCCGGACGCCTTGGTGAGGTTGACGCGGAATCGGTCACGGCGTCGCTGATATTTTCG